>JBNKFC010000197.1:0-17314 GCA_050289105.1 Paracoccaceae bacterium
GGCGAAGGCGATCAAGGCTGAGATTGACGGCGGCGCGGATTTCAGTGCGGTCGCGAAAGAAAAATCGACCGGCCCTTCGGGTCCGAATGGCGGCGACCTCGGCTGGTTCAAGGTCGGCATGATGGTCAAACCGTTCGAGGACGCGGTGGTTGCGATGCAGGCCGGTCAAGTCTCCGAGCCGGTCCAGACTGAGTTCGGCTGGCACATCATCAAGCTGAACGAAGTCCGCGATGCCGCCGCTCCGAAGATCGAAGACGTCCGCGATGAGCTTGCCGGGGAATTGCAGGGCAACGCCGTCGAAGCGAAAGTAACGGAACTCACCGAGTCCGCGAAGATCGAGAAGATGGTGGAGGGGATTGACCCTGCCATTCTCAAGAACGTTGATCTGATCGACAACTGACATCCGCCATTCGGAGGAGGGACGGCACATGGCCAAGAACAAGACCGACTGGAAGGCCGAGGCGAAGAAGCTGAAGGAAAAGGTCAAGAAGCTTCGCAAGACGCTGGAGGACGACGTCTTGCCGGAAGTCGAACAACGGTTCGAAGCCGCCGCCGACGCAATGGGCGAGGTCGCGGACAAGGTCGCGGCAGGGGTGAAGAAGAAGCTGAACCCGGTTTCTCCTCTCGCGCCGAAAGCTGGCTTTCCTGTTCTGCCGCGCATCGCCGGCGCCGAATTTGCCGCGGTCGAGGCTGGTGTGCGCTACGCAAACCGCAAGGACGTTATGCTGGTGAGGCTTGCCCCCGGCACGGCCATCGCCGGTGCGTTCACGACCTCTGCGACGCGGGCTGCCTGTGTTCTGGACTGTGAGGCCAAGCTTAAGGTGGCGCCCCGCGCCAAGGACGGCGCCGCCATCGTCGTAAACTCCGGCAATGCCAACGCCTTCACCGGCAAGCTCGGTCAGGAAGCGGTCGACGCCGTGACCGGCGGAGTCGCCAAGGCGCTCGGCGTCCCCGTGGCGCGGGTGTTTTCCTCCTCCACGGGCGTCATCGGCGAGCCTCTTCCGCATGAAAGGATCACCGCGAAGATCGACGATTTGAAGGCGGCGCTCTCGGAAGACGCGATCGAATTGGCCGCCCGGGCGATCATGACGACGGACACGTTCCCGAAAGGTGCCTTCTCCGAGATTGAGGGAGAGGGCGGCACTATCCGCATCGCCGGCATCGCCAAAGGCTCCGGCATGATCGCACCGGACATGGCGACCATGCTCGTCTACATCTTCACCGATGCAACCATTGCTCCGGCCGCGTTGCAGAAGATCGTGTCGCGCCAGGTGGTCGACACGTTCAACGCGATCACCGTCGACAGCGACACCTCGACGTCTGATGCGCTGATTGTCGCCGCAACCGGCAAGTCGAAGGCGGCGCCCATCGGCGACCTGCGCGGCAAGGTCGCGAAGACGTTCGAGGAGGCGATGCGCTCGGTCATGATGGATCTTGCGCATCAGGTCGTGCGCGATGGCGAAGGCGCCACGAAGTTCGTGGAGGTCCGGGTGGAGGGCGCTGCTGACGCAGCCGATGCCCGCCGCGCCGCTATGGCCATCGCCAATTCCCCGCTCGTCAAGACCGCAATCGCCGGCGAGGACCCGAACTGGGGCCGCATCGTCATGGCCGTCGGCAAATCCGGCGCCAAGGCCGACCGCGATACAATGTCGATCCGGTTCGGCGACCTGACGCTCGCCGAGAACGGTTGGCGCAGCCCGTCCTACAGCGAGGAGGCGGCGGCGGCCTACATGAAGAATGAGGAGTTGAAGATCACCGTCGATCTCGGCATCGGCAAGGCGACGACAAGCGTCTGGACCTGCGACCTGACCCACCGCTACATCGATATCAACGCTGATTACCGCTCTTGAAGATCGTCCTCGTTTCTGCGGTTGCTCTTGTCGACGCGGATGGGCGCGTCCTGCTTGCACGTCGGCCGGCGGGCAAATCGCTTGCCGGATTGTGGGAATTTCCCGGTGGCAAGGTTGAACCCGGTGAATCGCCGGAAGCTGCGCTGATCCGCGAGTTGCACGAGGAACTGGGCATCGATACCTGGAAAAGTTGCCTCGCGCCCCTGACATTCGCCAGCCATGCCTATGACGATTTCCACTTGCTCATGCCGCTCTTCGCCTGCCGGCGCTGGCAAGGCGTCCCGCAGGCACGAGAAGGGCAGGAGCTTGCCTGGGTGCGGGCCAAGGATCTGCGCGATTACCCAATGCCGCCGGCTGATCTGCCGCTGATTCCGGTGCTCCGAGACTGGCTGTAGAGTCCGGAGGCGCGGATTCAACCGGACATTGTGGCAGCTTGTTGCCTGCATTGCGCACGGTCGCAATTATTGTTTCCAAACGAATTGAACTATGGCAATTTTGTGACCGTTACTTTTGTGTTCGGTTAACGATTGCCAACTACACTTCATGCAGCCCGCTGTTGGGGGAGATAATGCGATGCTGCGAACCATCACTCTTGGAAGTTGTGTCTCCGTTCAAGGCACGTTCGAACGACAGCTCGAGAACGGAAAGATACTTGTTCGTGTGGGAAAGCTCTTGTTCGAGGGGTATCCCGTCGTAAAGAAGGCCGCCTGACGATCAGGCGGCCTTTTTAATCTCTGAGTCCGAAAGAGGAGGCTTTGATGCCTCCTTTTTCTTATGTGAGCTTGCGCTCGACTTCCTCGCGCTCGAAGATTTCGATCACATCGCCCGGACGGATGTCCTCGTAATTCTCGAACGCCATGCCGCATTCCTGACCGGACTGCACTTCTTTGACTTCGTCCTTGAATCTCTTGAGGGTTTTGAGCGTTCCCTCGTGGATAACGACGTCATCGCGCAGCAGGCGGACACCAGCGGACCGGCGGGCGACGCCTTCGGTGACAAGGCAACCGGCAACCTTGCCGACGCCCGAGACCTTGAAGACTTCCTTGATCGCCGCATAGCCGATGAAGGTTTCGCGCACTTCGGCCTTCAGAAGACCCGAAGCGGCCGCCTTAACGTCGTCGACGAGGTCGTAGATCACCGAGTAGTAGCGGATCTCGACGCCCTTCTGGTTGGCCGCGGCCCGCGCCGGCGCGTTGGCGCGGACGTTGAAGCCGATAACCGGCGAACCAGACGCCTCGGCAAGGCCGATGTCCGATTCCGTGATCGCGCCAACGCCGTAATGGAGCACGCGGACACGCACTTCGTCGTTGCCGATTTTTTCCATAGCTTGAACAATCGCCTCGGCGGAGCCCTGAACATCGGCCTTCACCAGAATCGGCAGTTCAGCGATGTTCTTGTCTTCCTTCGCCTTGGCCATCAGCTGTTCCAGCGTCGTCGCAGCACCTGCGGCGGCGCGGCGGTCCTTCGCGGCTTTCTCGCGATAGGTCGCGATTTCACGTGCCTGCGCTTCGGTATCAACAACGTTGAGAACATCCCCGGCCTCAGGCGTACCGTTAAGACCCAGAACCTCGACCGGAACCGACGGACCGGCTTCGGTAACCCGCTCGCCCTGATCGTTGAGCAGAGCGCGCACCTTGCCCCACTGTTCGCCGACCACGAAGATGTCGCCTTGGCGAAGCGTGCCGTTCTGCACGAGAACGGTGGCAACCGGGCCGCGGCCGACATCGAGCTTTGCCTCGATGACCGCGCCCATGGCGGAGCGTTCGGGGTTTGCCTTCAGTTCAAGGATCTCGGCCTGGAGCGCGATCGCTTCGAGAAGCGCGTCCAGCCCCTTGCCCGTCGTCGCAGATACCTCGACATCCTGCACGTCGCCCGACATCGCCTCGACGACGACCTCATGCTGCAGAAGATCGGTCCGCACTTTCTGCGGATTCGCGGACGGCTTGTCGCACTTGTTGATCGCGACGATCATCGGAACGCCGGCAGCCTTGGCATGGTTGATTGCCTCGACCGTCTGCGGCATGACCGCGTCGTCGGCCGCGACGACCAGCACGACGATATCCGTGACCTGCGCGCCGCGTGCACGCATCGAAGTGAACGCTGCGTGGCCCGGCGTGTCGAGGAAGGTCAGCACCGCCCCCGACTCCGTCGTCACCTGGTAGGCGCCGATATGCTGGGTGATGCCACCGGCCTCACCCGACACCACGTTGGTCTTGCGGATCGCGTCGAGAAGCGAGGTCTTGCCGTGGTCGACATGGCCCATGATCGTGATGATCGGCGGGCGCGCCTGAAGATCCGCGGCCTTGTCCTCGACCGTGTCGATCACCTGCTCCACGTCGGAATCCGAGACGCGGACCGCCTTGTGGCCAAATTCCTCGATGATCAGCTCGGCGGTGTCGGCATCGATGGCCTGGTTCATGTTGACCATCATGCCCATCTTCATGAGCGCCTTGACCACGTCGGCGGCGCGTTCCGCCATGCGGTTGGCCAATTCCTGAACCACGATCGTTTCGGGAAGCTGCACGTCGCGCACCTGCTTTTCGGCGCGCACGTTCATACCAAGCGCCTTCTGACGCGCACGCTCCTGCTTGCGCTTCATCGCGGCGAGAGAACGCTGGCGACCACCTTCGCCCGACAGAGCTTCGCTCAGCGTCAGTTTGCCGGACCGGCGACCCTCATCGCGGTTGTTCTTGCTGCTGCGGTCGCGATCGCCACCGCCACGGTCGTCGCGTTCGCGGTCGGTCTTGCGCGGACCGGCAGTGGACACGCCCTTCGTCTCGGCACGCGCGGCAGCGGCTTCGGCCGCGGCCGGATCGACCGGGGTCGTCTTCGCGGGAACGGGTTTCTTGAACTCATCCTTGCGGGCAGCGCGAGCCTCGGCCTCTTCGGCGCGGCGTGCGTCTTCCTCGGCCTTGGCCTTCAAGGCCTCTTCGCGCTCGCGGTCCTCGCGCTCCTTGGCTTCGATCTCGGCCCGGCGACGTTCGCGCTCTTCCTCGCGCTGACGCTCTTCGGCGGCGCGTGTCTGGGCCTCTTCGACTTCGCGTGCCTTGGCAGCATGCAACGCCTTGAGCCGGCGCTCCATCTCGGCATCGGAGATCCCTGCCGGTCGGCGCGACGGATCGCCGGTGCCCGCGGACCCACCGCCAGCGACAGGCGCAGCACCCGGTTTCGGCACGACGACGCGCTTGCGTTTCGTCTCGACGACGACGCTTTTTGTGCGGCCATGGCTGAAGCTCTGCTTCACCTGGCCAGAACGCCCGCCACCGAGGCCGAGGGGTTTCTTACCGTCTGTATCGCTCATGCCGACTTCGCATCCTTCCCGGCGGCAGTCCCGCCGTCATTCTTCCGCAAGCCCGTAAGCTTTGCCGCTTCCTCTACAACACGCTTGGAGAGTCCACCAGCCGCAAGCGCGCCATGTATCACACTATCTCGCCCAAAGGCCAGACCGAGCTCGGATGCCGAGAGACAACCGAACCAACGCCCGCCTTCAGGGGTCCAGAGTTTGCCCTTGCCGCGCTCCGATCCGTCGGAGGCCTGGAACAGGACTTTCGCCTTTCCGTCGGCGAGCCAGCCCTTGACCTTCTCGAATCCGGCGACGGCAAGGCCCGCCTTGCGTGCCAGAGAGATATGATCGACGACGCGCCGCGCCAACCCCGCCTCGACAATATCCGCAAGACCATCCGGCACCACAACCGGCGCCTTCGCCGCTCGGGCGAAAAGACCTTTCTTCGCCGCCTTCTCAAGGACGGCGCGATCGGCCGTCACCCAGATGCCGCGCCCCGGCAGCTTTTCCGCCAGATCGGGGACGATCTGACCCTCGGGACCGACGACAAAGCGGATCAACCCGGCCTTGGGCTGCACGTCACCCGTGACGATGCAGCGCCGCTCGGGCTCATCCCTGTCCTTGTCGCGTCCCCCTCGGGTCATATGCGTTCCCTCCGAGGCCCATATCAGGCCTCGGCCTCCTCGTCTTCGGCGCCCTCTTCGGCCTCGGCCTCAAGTTCAGCAGGATCGACCCATCCGAGCTGGATCCGCGCGGTCATGACGAGATGCTGCGCTTCCTCGAGGCTCATGTCGAACTTCTCGAGGATGCCGTCGTCCTTCACCCGCTCGCCGTTCACCGTGGTCCAGCCGCCGGCCAGTTCCCAGTCCGCGCAGGTTGCGAAGTCCTCGAGCGTCTTCACCCCGTCGTTGGCCAGGGCTTCGATCATTTGCGGCGTCAGCCCCTCGAAGCCGATCAGGCTGTCCTCGACGCCCAGCGCGCGGGCGTTTTCCAGCGCCTTGCGGTTCTGCTCCTCGATGACGTCGCGGGCACGGGCCTGCAGTTCCGACGCGGTTGCATCGTCAACGCCTTCGATGCTCAGAAGCTCGTCGAGGTCGACATAGGCCACCTCTTCGAGGTTGGTGAAGCCTTCCGACACCAGAAGCTGGGCAAAGAACTCGTCGAGGTCGAGCGTATCCATGAAGAGCTTCGTCCGCTCGGCGAACTCTGCCTGCCGGCGCTGGCTCTCTTCCTCTTCCGTCAGGATGTCGATGTCGAGCCCCGTGAGCTGCGAGGCAAGCCGCACGTTCTGACCGCGACGGCCGATGGCGAGCGAAAGCTGCTCGTCGGGCACCACGACCTCGATCTTGCCGGCTTCCTCGTCGATGACGACCTTGGAGACCTCGGCGGGCTGAAGCGCGTTGACGAGGAACGTCGCCTGATCCTCGTTCCACGGAATGATGTCGATCTTCTCGCCCTGAAGCTCATTGACGACGGCCTGAACGCGGCTGCCGCGCATACCGACGCAGGCGCCGACCGGATCGATCGAGTTGTCGTAGGAGATTACGCCTATCTTCGCGCGGCTGCCGGGATCGCGCGCCACGGCCTTGATCTCGATGATGCCGTCATAGATCTCCGGCACTTCCATCTTGAAGAGCTCGGCCATGAACTGCGGATCGGTCCGGGAAAGGAACACCTGCGGACCGCGCGCCTCGCGACGGACGTCCTTGATGTAGCAGCGGATGCGGTCGTTCGGACGGTAGCTTTCGCGGCCGATTTTCTCGTTCCGACGCAGGATAGCCTCGCCCCGGCCGATATCGACGATGATGTTGCCGTATTCCTCGCGCTTGACCACGCCGTTGATGATCGTGCCCTTGCGGTCCTTGAATTCCTCGAACTGCCGGTCCCGCTCGGCCTCGCGAACCTTCTGGAGGATGACCTGCTTGGCCGACTGCGCCGCGATCCGGCCAAGGTCCACCGGCGGAACCTCGTCGACGATCGTGTCACCGACCTTCGGGTCGTCGAGATACTGCTTGGCCTGCGCAACCGTCAGCTCCGCCTGGTAGTTTTCCAGAAGATCGTCCTCGACCACCGTGCGCACGCGGGTGAAGGTCGCCTTGCCGGTCTTACGGTCGATGGCGACGCGGATGTCCATCTCGGACCCGTAGCGCGACTTCGCGGCCCGGGCGAGGCTTTCCTCCATCGCCTCGATGACCAGACCGGGGTCGATCATCTTCTCGCGCGCGACGGCCTCGGCGGTCTGCAGAAGCTCAAGCTGGTTGGCAGAGGTAATCGCCATTCATTCCTCCTCGGAAGTGTCTTCTTCGATATCGTCAAATGCGGCCTCGTCCACCTTCTCGGTGGCCTTCTTCTGCCGCAGCATTTCAGTGATCAACTCGTCGGTCAGGACCAGCTTGGCATCGGCGAGCCAGTCGAACTTCAGCCCGATCGTGCCTTCATCGATCTCGATCAGCACCTCGTCGCCCTCCGTGCCGGCAAGCTTGCCCTTGAAGCGCTTGCGCCCGTCGATCATCTCGGTCGTCTCGATCTTCGCCTCGTAGCCTTCCCAGGCGTCGAAGTCCTTCAGCCGGGTCAGCGGCCGGTCGATGCCGGGAGAGGACACTTCGAGCGTGTACTGATCCTCGATGGGGTCCTCGACATCGAGAACCGCCGAAACGGCGACCGAAATCCGGCCGCAATCGTCGACGTCGATCCCGCCCTCGGGCCGGTCGGCCATGATCTGCAGGGTTTTGTAGACCCCGCCCATCAAACGGATGCGCACCAACTCGAAGCCCAGACCTTCGATGGTCGGGGTCACGATCTCGGCCAGGCGGCGGTCGATGGCGGTTTTGGCAATCAGTTCAGTCATGCGTCCAAACAACAAAAAACGGGCCCAGCGGCCCGTCGATCTTTCCCGGTGGGCTTCGAGTTTGGACCCCGTAGCCGCGCTGTTGAGGCGGATATAGGCGAAGGCGGACGAGTCTGCAAGCAGAAGCGTAACGCTGCCGGATCTCCCGGTCGCGGCGCTAATTACCCCCTCAGCCCGTCCATCACCCGGATCAGCTCGGCTGAAATTCCCGGCTCCGACAGGGCGTGACCCGCGACCGGGATCATCCTCAGATCCGCCCGCTTCCAATGCTGGGCGAGCGTCCAGGCCGAAACCGGCGGACAGATCATGTCGTAGCGGCCCTGAACAATTGTCGCCGGCACGTCCTTGAGCTTCGGCAAGTCGCGCAGGATCTGGCCGTCTTCTTCGAGGAAGCCCTTGTTGAGGAAATAGTGATTCTCCAGCCGCGCGAAGGCGCGGGCATAATCGCCGGGTGCATCGCCCGCGATCCCGTCATGCTCGACACTCGCCAGCGCGTTTTCCCAACCGGCCCAAGCCCTAGCGAAGCGGATCTCGATCGGAATGTCGCCGCAGAAGAGCCGCCGGTGATAGGCCGCGATCAGGTCACCCTGTTCGTCAGACGGCACCAACCGGGCGAAATCGGCCCAACGGTCGGGCCAGAATGCACCGGCCCCGCCGCCGTAGAACCAGTCCAGCTCCCCCTCCGTCATCAGGAAGACGCCGCGCAACACCAAGTGCCGGGCCCGTTCGGGATGGGTCTGGGCATAGATCAAGGCCAGCGTGGCCCCCCAGCTGCCGCCGAACACGATCCAGTCCCCGATGCCCAGCGCTTTCCGTATGCGCTCTATATCCCCGACGAGATGCCATGTCGTGTTCGCCTCGACGCTGGCATGGGGCCGGGACCGGCCGCAGCCACGCTGATCGAAAAGGATGATCCGGTAGACTGACGGATCGAAATAGCGCCGCATGGCGGGCGAACATCCGCCGCCCGGACCACCGTGGAGCACGATGACCGGCAGCCCATCCGGGTGGCCGCACTGCTCGACATAAATGCGGTGACCGTCGCCCACGTCCATAAGGCGCTGATCGAAGGGCTCGATCTGCGGATAAAGATGGGTGCTCGCGCGCTTTTGCCCTGCGATCCGGTCCATGGATCGATTATATAGCGCAAAAGATCCGGGCCGCCACGGGTCCGAGTGGAAAGATCGGAGAATGACGATGCAGGCCGCGACGAGTACCGTCGATTCCGCCGAAGTGGCGAAGTTCGAGGCGATGGCCGCCGAATGGTGGAACCCGCACGGAAAGTTCAAGCCGCTTCATATGATGAACCCGGTGCGACTGGACTACATCACCCGCCAGATCGCCGCCGAGTTCGGACGCGACCTAACGGCTCCGAAGCCATTCGAAGGTCTGCGGCTTCTCGATATCGGCTGCGGCGGTGGCCTGCTCTCCGAGCCGATGGCGCGGCTCGGCGCGACGGTGGTGGGTGCAGACGCGGCGGAACGGAACATTCCCGTGGCCCGGCTCCATGCCGAAGAACAGGGGCTGCAGATCGACTACCGCCACACGACCGCCGAAGCCCTTATCGTGGGTGGAGAAGCGTTCGATGTCGTCCTCGCGATGGAGATCGTCGAGCATGTCACCGATCCGAAAACCTTTCTGACCACCTGTCAGGAACTTCTTAAACCGGGCGGCCTGCTCGTCGCCTCGACGATCAACCGGAATGCCAAAAGCTTCCTCGCAGCTATCGTCGGCGCAGAATGGGTGATGCGCTGGCTGCCGAAAGGCACGCATGACTGGGCGAAGTTCATCACACCGGATGAGCTTTCGGAGTTCTTCGTCCTCGCAGCGCTCGACCCCGTGGACCGCAAGGGGTTCGTCTTCAATCCGGTCAGTTGGCAATGGGCGATCTCGGACCGCGACCTGTCGGTCAACTACGTGATGGCGGGCCTGAAGCGCTGACGCGGCGGATCTCCGTCCGGCGGAGGGTCTGAACGGCCCTATCCTTCGCCGAGGCGAAGCCGAATTTCCCTGAGGATCGGCAGCACGGCCCGCACCTTTTCCGATCCCACCGCCCGGACGACATCCCCCACAACGGGCGTGATCGCTGCCAGGGCTGCGTCCCGCGCGGCGCGGCCCGCCGGGCTGATCGAGACGAACTTGCGGCGGGCGTCGTCCCAATCCGGGCGGATATGCACATGTCCCGCCCATTCGAGTTTCGTCAGTGTGTTGGTCATGGCCCCGCGCGTGACATGGAATGCGTCCGCCAATTGCGCCGGGGATCGTTCATCGTTCACGTGGGCGAGGTGATTGAGGACCGAGAAATGCGACAACTCCATTCCCTTGGGCAGTGCCCGGCTGATCCGGTTTCGTGCCAGCTGGTCCGCCATGAACACTTCGGAAAACAGCGCGACGGCCAAGGGGTCGTTCTGGTCTGCCATGCCTACGGTCCCTCGTAATCGCGGTCATGGGTCAGTGAGGGCACCCGGGCGCGGGCCTTTTCGACCTCGGCCAGCGTGAGGTCGACGTAGCTCACCCCTGGTGCCGTTCCTGCATCGACGAGAACTTCGCCCCAGGGTGATACCGCCAGCGAATGGCCGTAGGTCCGGCGCGGACGTCCGTTATGTGCGGCATGGGTTCCGGTCTGGGCAGGCGCGAGCACATAGGCCCCGTTCTCGATTGCCCTGGCCCGCAAAAGGGCATGCCAATGCGCCGCACCGGTCGTATCGTTGAACGCAGCCGGAATGGTCAGAACCTCCGCCCCCGCCTTTGCGAGCCGGCGATAGAGATGCGGGAAACGGACGTCATAGCAGACGGTCATGCCGACACGCGCGAACGGGGTCTTCGCAAGGACCGCGCGGCCGCCGGGCCGATACCCAGCCGATTCGCGGTATTGCTCCGTTTCCGACACGTTCACGTCGAACATGTGGATCTTGTCATAACGTGCGACGATCCCCCCGTCCGGGCCGATCAGGAAGGACCGGTTGGCAAAGCGGCCGTCCGCGTCGTGCGTCTTGAGCGCAAGCGATCCGATCAGAAGCCAGACCGACCGATCGGCGGCCTCGGCCCGGAGTGCGGCCAGCGTCGGGTCATCCTCCTCGTGCCTCAGAACCTCTCGCTGATGCGCGCGGTCCGAGGAAAGGCAGTTCGTCACTTCCGGCGTCAGAATGAACCCGGCGCCACCCGCTACAGCTTCCTGAACCAGCGCACGCGTGACCGGCAGGTTCTCTGCCGGATCGTCCGTGACGGAAAGCTGGAGGAGGGCGGCCTTCATCGTTCAAGCCGCCAGAAGCGGGTCGAGCTTGCCGGCCCGGTCGAGTGCGTGGAGCTCATCGCAACCACCGATATGGCGGCCGTCGATGAAGATTTGCGGCACGGTGTGGCGGCCCTTCGCCCGTTGCATCATCGCGGCCCGCATCGCGGGATCGCCTGAAACGTCTGTCTCCTCGTAGGGGACCCCTTTGGTTTCAAGCAGGCGCTTGGCGGCGATGCAATAAGGGCACCAGGGCGTGGTGTAGATTTCGATGCGGGGCATGATGGTCCAAATCCAGAAGTCAGTGCGACTATAGGTATTTAGGCGTCCTTCGCAACGCGCGCCAGTGTGACAACCGAGACAGAGGCGGCACCTGCGCCAAGGCAGGCATCGGCAGCGACCGCCAATGTGGCCCCCGAGGTCATGACGTCATCGACGAGAAGGACATCGCGCCCGCCGATCCTGTCACGCCGGCGCGGATGTGGGACGATCGCACCTGTGACATTGGCGAAGCGGCCATCGCGATCGCGGCCGTCTTGGCTCTCCGTGCGCCGAACCCGGATGAGCAGGTCCGGGCAATGATCAAGCCCCGCCAGCCGGGCCAACGCGCGGGAGAGATGCGCGGACTGGTTGAACCGCCGCCGGAATAGCCGTGTCCAGTGCAGTGGAATGGGTGCCACCAGCGTGTTGGGCTTGAGGATTGGTCTTGCCGCGCGCATCAGCCAGTCGCCCGCCGGCCGGGCGAGGTCGAGTCGATCGCCGTGCTTGAGCGCCAGAACCAGCTTGCGACCGTTGTCCTTGTAGAGAAGCGCTGACCGGCCCCTTTCCCACGGTCGCGCGAGCGTCAGGCAATCGTCGCAGTATTCCGCCCGGCCCTCGTCCTCTCCGGGCAGGGGCGTGCCGCAGCGATCGCAGACGAGTCCCGTGATGAAGGGCGTGTCCCGCCAGCAGACGCCACAGAGGCCGAAGTCGCTGACCGTGAGTTCGCCGCATGAGACGCATTGCGGCGGAAAGAGCAGTGCGAGCGCGCTTTGCATTCCCGCGCGAAGCACCCTAGTTTCGCTCATCATGTCCGCTCCGCAGCCACTCACCGATCGGGCAGCCTTGTCCCGCAACCGCGCCCGGGCCCTGAAGCAGGGCGCGGAGCTGTTCCTGCACGAAGAGGCCGCCGCCGAGATCGAAGAGAGACTGAGTGAGGTTAACAAAACGTTTACCGCGCCCGCCATCGTCACGGGATTTTTCGGACCGTGGGCGGAGATCTTGCCCGACGCCCGGATTGTCGCCGACGAGGAAGTGCTGTCACTCGAACCGGGGGCGCATGACCTCGTGATCCACGCGCTGAGCCTGCATTGGGCCAACGACCCAGTCGGTCAGCTTATTCAATGCCGCAGGGCGTTGCGGCCCGACGGGCTGTTCCTCGCCGTCCTTTTCGGGGGCAGAACCCTGTCGGAGCTTCGTGCCGCCTTGGCCGAAGCGGAGAGCCGGCTGGTCGGCGGCCTCTCAGCCCGCGTTCTGCCGATGGGAGAGATCCGCGACCTTGGTGCGCTTCTCCAAAGGGCGGGATTCGCCCTACCGGTGGCCGATGCCGTCAAAAAGACCGTCACCTATGCGACCGCCTTCCATCTAATCGCGGATCTTCGCGCGATGGGCGAGGGCAATGCCCTGTCGCATCGGCCACGCCGCACGGCGCCGCGCGCGCTGTTTCCCGAGGCGGCGCGGATCTATGCGGAGACCTTTCCGGCGGATGAGGGACGGATCACCGCAACGTTCGAGATGATCTTCCTGACCGGCTGGGCACCCGACGACAGCCAACCGAAACCGCTCCGCCCCGGTTCCGCCACGGCCCGGCTGGCCGATGCGCTGGGCGTGACCGAGACGCCGGTCCCGAACGGCCCGACATCCGGCGAACATTGACGCAGGCCGATTTCCGTCTATCTCGGAAAGTGGACAGGAAGGGAACCGCCATGAATATCCAGACCGATCGCCCCGGAGAGGGACGCCTTGCCCACGCGCCCGCAGACCACCCGCCCGTCCCGCGGCCGCGCATCGGCATCCTTGTCGCCAATCTTGGCACCCCTGACGGCTATGATTACTGGCCGATGCGCCGCTATCTGAACGAATTCCTGTCCGACAAGCGGGTCATCGACTATCCACGCTGGAAGTGGCAACCGCTTCTCCAACTCATCATCCTGTCTAAGAGGCCCTTCAGTTCGGGCAAGAACTACAAGTCGATCTGGAACCATGAGGCGAACGAAAGTCCCCTCATGACAATCACCAAGGCCCAGGTGGCCAAGCTGCGGAAAGCCGTCGCCGACCGCTACGGCGACGGCGTAATGGTCGAATTCTGCATGCGCTACGGCAATCCCTCGACCGAAAGCGTGGTGCGGCGGATGGTCGAGACGGGCTGCGAACGGATCGTGTTCCTGCCTCTATACCCGCACTACGCGGGGGCCACCTCGGCCACTGCAAACGATGAATTCTTCCGGGCGCTGATGAAGGAAAAGCGCCAGCCAGCGGTCCGCATCGTCCCGGAATATTTCGACCATCCTCTCTACATCGAGGCACTCGCGCAGTCAGTCGAGCGCGCCTATGCGGGCATCGACGACCATAAGCCGGACGTGCTTGTGGCCTCGTATCACGGTATGCCGAAGCGATATCTGATGGAGGGCGATCCCTATCATTGCCAATGCCAGAAGACCTCCCGCCTCCTGCGGGAAAGGCTCGGTTGGGGGGCGGGCACGATCGATACGACGTTCCAGTCGGTCTTCGGGCCGGAGGAATGGCTGAAACCGTACACTGTCGAGCATGTGGCCGAGCTTGCAAAGTCGGGGAAGAAGCGCATCGCGGTCATCTCGCCGGCCTTCTCGGCCGACTGCATCGAGACGCTGGAAGAAATCCAGGGGGAAATCCGCGAAGCCTTTGAACACGCCGGCGGTGAAAGCTTTACCTACATCCCCTGTCTCAACGACAACGACGCCCATATCGCAGCATTGACGGCCGTTCTTGGCGACAACCTCGCAGGTTGGATCGGCTGAGTTCGGGGCAAACGAAAAAGGCGGTGGATATCCACCGCCTTTCCCGTAGCAAAGTCTCTGGTCCGATCAGTTGCTGGCAGCAGCAGCGACCAGAACAAGCAAGAGCAGCGGAACAATCAGACCACCGCTGGTCGACGACGCCGCTTCCTCAACGGCAGCGGGGGCCATTTCCGGCTCGATGCCACCGGCGAAAACCGACGTGGCAGCAATCGAAAGGGCAGCGGCAAGCGCGAGCTTCTTCATTCATTTCTCCATTTTTGCCGCGACAAAATGGTCTTGCAGAGGCTCATCGCGGCACCCAAGCATCACCTCGTAGCGCGAAGTAAATCACAATGAGTCAGATAGGCAATTGGGCGCGATGCTGGCACTTCACGGTTTCACGCACGGCGTCAAATTAGCAACACTTGCGTACCAGTCTGCGTGAGCGAAAACAGTTCCGCAATGTGTTCATTATACAACCCTATGCACCCATTGGATGACCTGCGCCCGATCTTCCGCGTGTCGTGCGTCCCATGGATTCGGTAGAATTCCCACGAGAGATACAGGGCATGGGTTCCAAGTGGATTATCCGGCCCCGGCGGCACGTATTCGGGCCATTCCGGATTGCGGACCCGCATGGCCGGGGTCGGGCGCCATTCCGGGCCCACCACTTTGCGAACGATCTCGGTGCGCCCGCGCCGTGTCAGGTCTTCCGTGAGCGGCACACTGGTTGGATAGAGCCGGTAGATGCTCTGGTCCTCGGACCAGAAGTGCAGCGCTCTCGACGTCGTATCGACGAGGATGGCACCTTTCTTCGTGTCGGTGAAATACGGCTGCCACTGCAACGACCGGAAGCTGGAGATGTTGCGACGGATGTTGGAGTTCAGATCGTTCTCGATCTCTGTCGTATCGTCGCCGGTCTGGGCCAGCGCCGGCGCAGCCAGCGCGGTGCCAAACGCGGCGGCACCGGTGCGCAGAAGCGACCGGCGGCTCAGTCTGGTTGGGGTATGAGAGCTCATCCTCGGACTACCTTTTTCTTGGCGGCGCGGCTGCGCACGCGGTGACTCGCGCGGACAATATTCCGCTTGAGGATCTTTCTCAATTCACTCTGCCGTCAGATCCCGCCGACAAGCGAAGATGGCGTTTGAACCGCGAACGTCGAAACTGTAAAGGACGGGACTGCGTAACAAGGAATGGTCACCACATGACACGTCTGATCTTGCTCTGCCTCGTCTCGGTACTCGCCCTCGCCGGGTGCGAGACGGCTCCGCCGCAGCTTGGTCCGGACGGGCGACCGCTCCCCAAGGCGTATATCATCAAGCCGGGAGACGAGGGCCGGGTAACGTATTCGATGGTCGACTCGATCAACTCGCTGCGCGCCGCCGCCGGCGCGGCGCCCTTGTCTCTCAATCCGCTTCTCACGGCCGCAGCCGCGACGCATTCCCGCGACATGGCGGTGCAGAACCGGCCCTGGCATTTCGGCTCCGACGGCTCCTCGCCCCTGCTGCGGGTGCAGCGTGCCGGTTATACCGGCCGGATGCTGGGCGAGAACATCTCGGAAACCTACGAGACCGAGCTGGAGACGCTTTCGGCCTGGATGGAACTGGCTGATACGCGTGCGGTGATCCTCGATCCCACAGCACGGGATGTCGGTTTCGCCTGGTTCCAGGAGCCTGGCGGCAAGATCTGGTGGACATTGGTTACCGGCGGGTAAGACACTGATTTGCAAAGGAAAGACGGTTGAAAGGCCGTCTTCCTAAGGCAAGATGACGATTTCGGTCCCGGTGCGGACCATCGAATAGATCTCTTCCATCTCGCGGTCCTTCACGGCGATGCAACCCGCCGTCCAGTCCTTGCTCCGGCCCTTGTTCTTGCGGGCCTGCCCGTGGATGAAGATATCGCCGCCCGGCTCCTTGCCCAGCGCCTTCGCCGTCTCGACATCCTGTTCGTTCGGATAGGAGATGCCGAGCGACAGGTGATAGGCGCTGTTCGGATTGCGACGATCGATCTGGTAGAAGCCTTCCGGCGTCTTGCCATCGCCTTCGATCTGCTTGTCGCCAACCGGATTGCCGCCTAGGCCGATCTTGTAGGTCTTGAGTGCCTTGGTTCCGTTCACGAGATGAAGCTTTCGCTCGCCCTTGTAGACGACGATGCGCGTCACTTCAGGCCCGCTGTAGCTGCGGAACTTCGATCCGCCGCACGCGGACAGCCATCCGAGAGCGGTCATCATCACAAAAGCCCTGCGGCTGAACATGTTCACTGCCCCGACCCGTTCACCTAGGTTTTTTGGCGTTCTACACGCTTCCGGCGACGGCCGGAAGTCGGCAAATTTCCGCTCACATCAAGGTGACTCAGCGGCTGAGCCGGGCCACGAGCTCTACATGGGGGGACCAGCGGAATTGATCGACGACCTGAACCCAGTCGATCCGGTAGCCCGCGTCGCAAAGGATGCGGGCGTCCCTGGCGAAACTGACAGGATTGCACGACACGGCCGCGATGACTTTCACCGACGCCGCTGCGAGTTCACGCGCCTGCGCCTCTGCCCCGGCCCGGGGCGGATCGAGCACGATGGCGTCAAACCGCTTCAACTCGTCCGGCATCAGAGGACGACTGAAGAGGTCGCGCGCCTCCGTCGTAACGCGGTGAAGGCCATGCGCCTGGCGCCAGCCAGCGTCGAGGGCGGCCAGCATCCCTGCCTCGCCCTCGACGGCGTGAACCTCGGCCGTTTCAGCGAGAGGCAAGCTGAACGTACCGGCGCCGGCAAAAAGATCGGCAATGTGCTTTGCGGCACCGACCGCATCACGGACAGTGTCGACGAGGGCCGCCTCGCCCGCTTCGGTGGCCTGCAAGAACGCCCCCGACGGAGGCACGACACGGGCGGAGCCGAACCTTTGCGCGGCGGGCTTGCGGCTGACCACAGGCTCGCCGTTCCAGACGATCCGGGCGAGGTCAAACTTTTCGGACAGCCCGGCAAGTGCTAAAAAAAGGCTCTGTTCCATCTCTTTTGCGTTGGAGACGGACAGATCGATCCCACCTTCCGTTGCCGTGATGTTCAGCGCAATCTCGCCCTTGCGCGACGCGCCGAGC
>JBNKFC010000198.1:0-6874 GCA_050289105.1 Paracoccaceae bacterium
TCGGACATCCGGCCGATGGCCCGGCTCAACGTCTCGGTCATCGTGGAGGAAAACGGACGGCGCGAATCCGGGGGCCACGGCGGCGGCGGCCGCGCCGGGCTCGCGGCGCTGATGACCGCCGAACACTGGCAAGCGACCACGCGCGAAGCGCTGCGGATCGCGCTTGTGAATCTCCGCGCAGTGCCCGCCCCCGCCGGCGTCATGGATGTGGCCCTTGGCGCAGGCTGGCCCGGCATCCTCCTGCACGAAGCGGTCGGCCACGGGCTTGAAGGTGACTTCAACCGCAAGAAGACCTCGGCCTTCGCCGGGCTCATGGGCCAACAGGTGGCGGCGAAGGGTGTGACGGTCCTCGACGACGGCACGATCCCCGACCGCCGCGGCTCGATCACAGTCGATGACGAGGGCACTCCCTCGGGCAAGAACGTGCTGATCGAGGACGGGGTGCTCGTCGGTTTCATGCAGGACCGCCAGAACGCACGGCTGATGGGTGTGACCCCCACGGGCAACGGACGCCGCGAAAGCTTCGCCCATATCCCGATGCCGCGGATGACCAATACCTACATGTTGTCCGGCGATGCCCGGCCCGGCGATATCGTCGCCGACGTGAAAGACGGCATCTATGCGGTGGGCTTCGGCGGCGGCCAGGTCGACATCACCAACGGCAAGTTCGTGTTCTCCTGCACCGAGGCCTACCGGGTGAAGAACGGCATCGTCGGCGATCCGGTCAAGGGGGCGACACTGATCGGCGACGGGGCGACGGCACTGAAGAACATCCGCGCCATCGGCAACGACATGACGCTCGACCCCGGGATCGGCAATTGCGGCAAGGCTGGACAATGGGTCCCCGTCGGTGTCGGTCAGCCGACGCTTCTGATCGGCGGTCTGACGGTCGGCGGATCGGCGACATAGGGCGCCGATCCGTCAGGCCTTACGCGGCGCGAAGCTTGCTTCGGCAATAGCAGGATGCGCGGATCGGAACCGTTGCACGTGCCGCCGCCTGATCGAGTTGCAGCTTGATATGCCGCGCCTCGGTCAGTTCGCCACGCCGGACCAGGCATTCGTGCAATCCGTGCAGGCTCCACACATTGCGGGGATGCTGGCAGGGCCGTGACAACGTATCGTCGAGCCCGAGATCGGCGCGATACACCGCTTCCGCCTCGTCGAATTTCTGCGCCTCCATCAAAAGCGCGCCGAGCGCGTGACGTGTCGGCTGCATCCAGCCCCAAGGCTCGTCGTAGACGAGATTGTCGTCCAACTCGACGCTGCGACGTAGATGGGCGAGACCTTCGTCCACGCGGCCGGCCTTGAACGCGATCTCGCCGTCCATCATCGCCTCGCCGACCTGAAGCACGTCCTCGCAGGTGTTGTTGAAGACCATCCACTGCTCCGGAATCGCCTTTCGCGCGGACACTGCCCGCTCTCGCTCGTCCGCCGCCTCCCCGTGCCGCCCGAGATTGGCCAGTGCGATGGCCCGCGCCTGGTGCATCGCGGCGGTTGTGTAGCAGTAAAGCGCGCGATCCTCGGGGAAGGGTTCGTCGAGGATCCCCTGCCAGTTGCCGAACCGGATCATGACGTGGATCTTCTTGCCGTAGAAGCTTTCGAACAGCTCCGGCAGGTAGCGCACAACGGGATCGGGCAGCATCTCCATCAGCCGTTCCGATGCTGCAAGCGCGACCTCCGGCTGGCCAAGGAACATCGCGCCGTAGGCTTCGAAATGGACATTGTGGATGCGATAGACGGTGTAGAAATTCTCGCCGCCCGCAGCGGCTTCGTATTTGCGGTCGATCTCGGCAGCCCGCTGGTTCCGCGCGACGACGTTCTGATAATCCCCGCAGAGGACGTCGATATGCGTTGCCATGTGGATCAGATGACCGCTGTCGGGCACGAGATCCGTCAGCCGGTCGCCATGTTTCAACGCCTTTTCCGGCGTTGGCGACATCTCCATCAAGTGGATGTAGAAGTGGAGAAGTCCGGGGTGATCCCAAGCGTCATCGCGCTCATCAAAAGCCTTTTCGAGGACCGCCTGAGCCTCAAGCGTCGAGGCGCCTTCCGTGGGACCACCCTTCACGAGGTCCCAAAGATGCCAGGGCGTCCGATTCATCAGCGCCTCGGCAAAGATCGCCACAACGTCGAGGTCGTCGGTATGCGCGGCATAGACCTTTCGCATCGCGTCGGCAAACGCGTCGTTCCAGGGGCCGTAATCCTCCACTTCGGGATCGTCGGGGAAACGGTGAGCAATCGCATCTATCAGATCTGCTTCGACGGGCGTCAGGTTGCCCTTCAACGCCCGCGCCGACGCGATCGCACTGTGGGCGCGCGTCAAGGTGGCCTTGCGTTCAGCGGCGTCGAAGATTTCCCAGGGTTTGTTGTAGTTAGGGCCGACGGCGTGGGCGAGCGCCCAATAGGCCGCGCCGCAATCCGGGTCGGCATCAATGGCCCGTTGGAAATCTTCCACTGCGGCCTCGTGATTGTAGCCGTAAAGCCAGACAAGCCCGTGGTCGAATGCCTTCTGTGCGACGGGCGACGAAGTCGTGATGGTCCGCGTATGGCGGCCGAGGTCGAAATCGATCGACACGCTCCCCTCCATTCTTGTTGCGACGTTTTCACTCGTGGATACCGATCAAGCAACGGGAGGGAGCGTATCACGCCCGGGCGACAAAATCGCCTTCAGATAGGCAGGTATCGGTGCTTCAATTAACCCATGCGCCGTGAACCTGCCCCGCGCTTCGAGTCTTTTTCTGGAGAGCAATGCGATCCCGCGCGAATCGTAACCATTGATTAACCTAAAGGTTGCAGATTGGTCCCTGCGAATGAGGCGAAGACACGAGGGTTACAAGGTTTGTTTTCTTACCCCACCCCCTTCACCCCACCCACCACGGAAGATGACAGACTGTCGTGGCTCCGCCTCATTCGCTCTCGCCGCGTCGGCGTGGCAACCTTTTCCCGGCTCATCGAGGAATATGGTTCCGCTCAGGCGGCGCTTCTGGCGCTGCCCGAGATCGCGAAGGCCGCCGGCGTGCAATCCTATGAACCCTGTCCCGAAGGGGTCGCGATCGCAGAACTCAAGGCGGGCAAAGCCGCCGGGGCGCGGCTTCTCTGCCGGGGCGAGCCAGCCTATCCACAAGCGCTCGCCGACCTTTCCGATGCTCCGCCGGTGCTCTGGGCGATCGGAGATCCGGTCCACCTGACCCGCCCGATAGTCGCGCTGGTCGGCGCCCGCAGCGCTTCCTCGCTCGGCACCCGCATGGCGCGGAAACTGGCCGAGGGGCTCGGTACGGCCGGAGTCACCGTCGTTTCCGGCCTCGCCCGCGGCGTCGATGCCGCCGCCCATACAGCCGCCCTGCCGACCGGCACCGTCGCTGTGATGGCGGGCGGCGTCGACGTGATCTACCCGGCCGAAAACACCGCCCTCGCGGGTGAGATCGCGGCGAAGGGGCTTCGGCTGTCCGAACAACCGATGGGCCTCGCCCCGCTCGCCCGGCACTTTCCCTTGCGCAACCGCATCATCTCCGGTCTCGCCCGCGCCGTCGTGGTGGTGGAGGCGGCCGCGCGGTCGGGCAGCCTGATCACCGCGCGCACCGCCCTTGACCAAGGGCGGGACGTTCTGGCCGTGCCCGGCCACCCGTTCGACGGCCGCGCCTCGGGCTGCAACATGCTGATCCGCGACGGCGCCACGCTGGTGCGCGGGGTGGAGGACGTGCTCGCGACGCTCGCCCTTGACGCCGCAGCAGTGGCCTCGACGCCCGCCACTGAACGCGCAGCCCCACCAGCCCCCGCATCTCCGCCGGAGCGGGACTGGCGCGAACTGGCGTCGCTTCATCAGCAGATTCTCGATCGGCTTGGTCCGAGCCCGGTCGCCGAGGATCAGCTTATTCGCGACCTCGCACTGCCGACCGCGACCGTCGCCCCCGAACTCGTCGCCCTCGAACTTGAGGGACGGATCGAGCGTCAGGCGGGCGGTCTTTTGACCCGCGCGGACTGATCCTCACCATTCATCCTGCCGGAAATTCCCCGGGGAACGCACCCGGTCCGGGTGCCGCGAACACCGACGCTTCGGCGCACCGGAATGCCATCGAGAGCCCCCCGGGCGCGGTCATTGACATTCCCTGCCCTTGCCCCACATGTTCCGCGCCCAGAGCAAAAGACCCGTTTTCAAGAGGAAGTCATGGCCGTTGTCGTCGTAGAATCCCCCGCCAAGGCCAAGACAATCAACAAGTATCTCGGTTCGGATTACACCGTGCTCGCCTCCTACGGCCATGTCCGCGATCTGCCGCCGAAGGACGGATCGGTCGATCCCGACCACGGATTCGACATGAAGTGGGAGGTGGCAAGCGACAGCAAGAAGCACATCCGCGCCATCACCGAAGCGCTAAAATCCGACGACACTCTCATTCTCGCCACCGACCCCGACCGCGAGGGCGAGGCGATTTCCTGGCACCTGCAGGAGGCGCTGGCGCCCTCCCTGAAAAAGGGCAAGACCGTCCGCCGCGTCACCTTCAACGCGATCACCAAATCCGCAGTGACCGAGGCGATGGCTCATCCGCGCGACGTCGACACCGCGCTGGTCGAGGCCTACCTCGCCCGCCGCGCGCTCGACTATCTTGTCGGGTTCAACCTCTCGCCCGTCCTCTGGCGCAAGCTTCCGGGCGCGAAGTCCGCCGGTCGGGTCCAGTCCGTCTGCCTTCGCCTCATCGTCGAGCGCGAGATGGAGATCGAGGCGTTCCGCGCCCGCGAATACTGGACCGTCACCGCAACCCTCGTCACCCCCCGTGGGCAGGAATTCCAGGCCCGCCTCACGGTTCTCGGCGGCAAGAAGCTCGACAAGTTCGACATCGCGAACGCGACCGCAGCCGAATTGGCCGTCCAGGCCATCACCTCGCGCGACCTTACCGTGAAGTCGGTCGAGGCGAAGCCGGCGACCCGCAACCCCTACGCGCCCTTCATGACTTCAACCCTTCAACAGGAAGCCAGCCGAAAGTTCGGCATGGGCGCAAAGGCCACGATGTCCGCCGCCCAGCGCCTCTACGAGGCTGGCCACATCACTTACATGCGGACCGACGGCATCGACATGGCGCCAGAGGCGGTCATGGCGGCGCGAGATGAGATCAAACGTCGCTTCGGCGCTGACTACGTGCCCGGCAGCCCCCGCATGTACAAGAACAAGGCCAAGAACGCCCAGGAAGCGCATGAATGCATCCGGCCGACCGACATGAGCCTGTCGCCCGACAAGCTTCGGGCGGAAGGCGAGCAGAAAAAGCTCTACGACCTGATCTGGAAACGCACCATAGCCAGCCAGATGGAAGCCGCGCGTCTTGAACGCACCACTGTCGACGTCGGAAGTGCCGACGGCCAGGTCGTGCTCCGCGCGACAGGGCAGGTCGTGCTCTTCGACGGTTTCCTCAAGGTCTACGACGAAGGCCGCGACGACGAGGGCGACGAAGACAGCGCCCGCCTGCCGCAGATCATGGAAGGCGAAAAGGCCGAGAAGCGGGCCATCACGCCCGAGCAGCATTTCACCCAGCCGCCCCCGCGATATACCGAAGCGACGCTGGTCAAGCGGATGGAGGAACTCGGCATCGGCCGGCCCTCCACCTATGCCTCGATCGTCACCACGATCCAGGACCGCGACTATGTGCGCAAGGACAAGAACCGGCTGATCCCGGAGGACAAGGGCCGGCTCGTCACCGCGTTCCTGACGAATTTCTTCCGCCGCTATGTCGAATACGACTTCACCGCCGATCTCGAGAACGAACTCGACGAGATTTCGGCCGGCGACCGTGACTACAAGGAAGTTCTCGCCCGGTTCTGGCGCGACTTCACCGCGGCAATTGCTGAGACCGCAGACCTCAGGATCGGCGAGGTTCTCGAGAAGATCGATGAGTTCCTTGCGCCCCATCTCTATCCGCCGCGCGAGGACGGATCGGATCCGCGCGTCTGCCCGACCTGCGGCGAAGGGCGGCTCAACCTCAAGACCGCGCGCTCCGGCGGCGCGTTCATCGGCTGCTCGAACTACCCCAACTGCCGCTATACCCGCGCGCTTTCAGCCTTGAACGGCGAGGACAGCGGCACGGCGGATCGGGTTCTGGGCGAGGACGGCGGCGATGATATCTGGCTGAAATCCGGCCGGTTCGGTCCCTACGTCCAGCGCGGAGAGGCGACCGAGGACACGCCGAAGCCGCCGCGCGCGAGCCTTCCGAAAGGCTGGTTGCCGGATGCGATGGATCTCGAAAAGGCGCTCACGCTCCTGAACCTGCCGCGCGAGATCGGGGCGCATCCCGAGGATGGCGAAATGGTCGAGGCGGGGATCGGACGCTATGGCCCCTACGTCAAGCATGGTCGGGTCTACGCCAATCTGCCCGATGTCGAAGAGGTCTTCACGATCGGCATGAACCGCGCGGTCGAGGTTCTGGCCGAAAAAGCCCAGCGCAGCCGCCCTGCGGCCGCCGCTCCGTTGCGAGAGCTTGGCGTCCATCCCGATGGCGGTCCGATTCAGGTCATGTCCGGCCGCTACGGCCCTTACGTGAAGTGGGACAAGGTGAACGCGACCCTGCCGAAGGAATTAGCGCCGGAAACCGTGACGCTCGACGAGGCGCTGGCGTTGATTGCCGAGAAGGCTGCGAAGAAGGGCGGCGGGCGGAAAGCGGCAAAGAAGCCTGCGGCGAAGAAGGCGGGCGCCAAGAATGCGGCGGCAAAGAAGCCTGCCGCGAAGTCAACGACGAAGAAGACAGCCGCGAAGTCCGGCTGACCCCGCATCCGGCGCCTGCTCCGGCGGGCGCCGCCCCAATCACATGCAGCTTCAAGAATATGTGACTGGCAATCGCGACCGGATGCCGTCACCCTGCCCCGGAAACAGGCAGGAAAGCAGAACAACCCC
>JBNKFC010000199.1:0-7376 GCA_050289105.1 Paracoccaceae bacterium
CCCTCGCAATTCGACGAGCCCTGGCAGGCCCAGCTTTTCGCGCTGACGGTCGCGTTGAACGAAGCGGGGCATTTCGGCTGGCCGGAATGGACAGAAGCCTTCGGCGCGACGCTGAAACGTCGGGGTGCGGAACGCGCGCAGGACGGCAGCGCGGACTACTACGCCGCCTGGCTGGAAACGCTTGAGGCATTCCTCGACGCCAAGGGCCACGCGCCCGCCGCCGAGGCCGCGCTGGCAAAGGCCGCCTGGGAAAGCGCCTACCTTTCCACCCCGCACGGGAAACCGGTGCGGATCGCCGACTAGTCGATGCGGAACACCTTGTCGCGCGCCGTCTCGCCCCGGATGAGGGTGAGCCGCGTTTTCGCGACGCCGAGCGCCTTGGCGAGAAGCTTCACCACCGCCGCCGTCGCCTTGCCGCCCTCGGGCACAACGGTCACGTAGACGCGGATCGCGCCGTCCTCGACGACGACGGCGTTGCGCGAGGCCTTGGGCGTCACGCGGACGGCGATCTCGGTTCCGGGGGTGGCAAGATGGGACAATTCGCTCATGCCCCTTCCTAGCGCGCCGACCGGCGCCGGGCCAGCCTTGCGCCCGATCCACGAATGGGCATGATCGCGCGCAACACGATACGGGAGTGCCGACCATGACCGAACCCAACGCCGCCGCGATGGAGTTCTTCCTCACCCGCCGGTCGCGGCCGGCGAAGATTCTGCGCACGCCGGTGCCGACCGAGGCAGAGCTGCGGCCGATCCTGACGGCCGCCGCGCGCGTGCCCGATCACGGCAAGCTGGAACCGTGGCGCTTCATCGTGCTGGAAAAGCCCGCGCTTTCGCGTCTGGCAGATCAGGCCCGTGCACGCGGGGCAGAGATGGGGCTGGAGCCCGAGCGGATCGAGAAGGGCGTCGCGCAGTTCGCCGATGCCGACCTCGTGGTCGCGGTCGCCATGGTGCCCCGGCCGACCGAGAAGGTGCCCGAGATCGAGCAGGTCCTTTCGGCCGGGGGCGTCTGCCTGACGCTTCTCAATGCCGCCCTTGCCTCGGGCTGGGATGCATCGTGGCTGACGGGCTGGCACGTTCACGACGCGCAATTCGCCCGCGATGCCCTTGGCCTTGCCGCGGGCGAGCGCATCGCCGGGCTGATCCACATCGGAACGGCCGCCTCGGCGCCACCGGACCGGCCGCGCCCGGATGTCGACGCGATCACGACATGGGTGCGGGCCTGAGCGCATGATCTTCGGCGATTTCCTGAAGGCCATCGGGCAACTTCACGATCGGCGCTTCCTGCGGGTCGTCGGCCTTGGGGTGCTTCTGTCGATCGCGCTGCTGGTCGGGGCCTATGTCGGGATCTCGGCGCTCATCGGCTGGTTCGTGCCCGACAGTTTCACCCTGCCCTGGATCGGCGAGATCACATGGGTGGAGAATCTCGTGAGCTGGGGTTCGCTTCTTCTCATGCTCGTCCTGTCGATCTTCCTCATGGTGCCGGTCGCCTCGGCCTTCACCGGGCTCTTCCTCGACGACGTGGCCGACGCGGTCGAGCGGCGCCATTACCCCTCCCTTCCCCCGGCGCGGCGGCAGCCCTGGGGGGAGATGATCGGCGACAGCCTGCGGTTCCTCGGGGTCATCCTCGTGGCGAACCTGCTGGCGCTCGTTCTCTACCTGATGAGCGGTCCGTTTGCGCCTTTGGTGTTCTGGGCCGTCAACGGCTACCTGCTTGGCCGCGAGTATTTCCAGATGGCGGCGATGCGGCGGCTGGGTCGCGCGGGGGCGAAGGCGTTGAGGAAACGGCACGCCGGAGAAATCTTCACCGCAGGCCTTCTCATGGCCGCGCCACTGTCGCTGCCCTTCGTCAACCTCGTCGTCCCGGTTCTCGGCGCGGCGACGTTCACGCACCTTTTCCACAGGCTGAACGGCGACAGGATGCGGCCCTAGGCAAGACAAAACCGCGGCACGAGGGCGTGCCGCGGCTCGAATTCTTCCGGCGAGACCGGTCAGGCCGCGCGGGAGAGGAGGACGTCGTCCACCTTCTTCTGTGCGCCGGCCTCGTCCACACCGGACACGGCGGCGACTTCGCGCGTCAGGCGTTCGAGCGCCGCCTCATAGAGCTGACGCTCGGAATAGGACTGCTCGCGCTGATCGTCGGTGCGATGCAGGTCGCGCACGACCTCTGCGATCGCCATCAGGTCACCGGAGTTGATCTTCTGCTCATACTCCTGCGCCCGACGCGACCACATGGCGCGCTTGACCTTGGCCTTGCCCTTCAGCGTTTCGAGCGCCTTGGTCACCAGATCCGGCGAGGACAGCTGGCGCATGCCGATCTCTGTCGCCTTGTGCGTGGGCACGCGCAAGGTCATCTTGTCCTTCTCGAACGAGATGACGAAGAGCTCCAGCTTCAGCCCGGCGATCTCCTGTTCCTCGACGGCCATGATCTTCCCCACGCCGTGCGCGGGGTAAACGACGAAGTCGTTGGGACGGAAATCGTTCTTCTTGGTCTTGCTCATCAATGGGTCTTCCTCGCTGGGATTCTGCCGTCACAGCGAAAAAAGGACCCGGAGGTTCTGCAACCTCCGTTCAGCGATCCCATTTCGCCTGATACCCCAACTGCGGAGCGACGCAGCCTGACGGGCAGATATCCTCATCCAGTTATGGAAGGGAACATAGCAGAAAAACCGCCCGTTTTAAAGGCCTGCGACGTCGCGCCGCTGCGATTCGGCCCATTCCCTCGTGCCGCAAGGGCCGCGGACCACGAGATTTTCGGCTTGCGAGGCCGAGTCAGGTGATTCGCCGCAAGCGAATCGAATCAGTCGCCCTCGCCGGGCGCCTCGGAGAAATACTTCTCCAGCTTGCCCGTCTCGCCGTCCCGCGCTTCGGCGTCGGGGAGAGGATCCTTTCGCTCGGTGATGACCGGCCACATCTCGGAATACTTGCGATTGAACTCCACCCATTTCTCAAGGTCGGGCTCGGTATCGGGGCGGATCGCGTCGGCAGGGCACTCCGGTTCGCAGACGCCGCAGTCGATGCATTCATCCGGGTGGATCACCAGCATGTTCTCGCCTTCGTAGAAGCAGTCCACCGGACAGACTTCGACGCAGTCGGTGTATTTGCAGGCGATGCAGTTGTCGGTGACGACATAGGTCATGGGCGGGATCCGGCACTTCGGTTTCGCAAGACACCTAGCCTCAAGGCGGCGATCATTCAAGACGGCCGGGCGGGAAAGACCGTCGCACCAGCCCGACGGCGCGATGACAGAATTTCAGTCTTCGCCCGCAGCGCCGGGTGGAACCGCGTCATCCGGGGCCGGATCGAGATCGTCGTAGAGCGCCCGCGCCTCGGCGGCCGGACCGCGCCGCGTGCCGTTGTCGAGGATGCGCACGACACGGATGCGCCCGCTCTGGCGGAAGGTCAGCACGTCGCCGGGGCCGACGGCGCGGCCGGGCTTGGCGATCTTCGCGCCGTTGATGCGCAAGTGACCGGAGGAGACGACCTCGGCGGCGAGGCTGCGGGTCTTGAAGAACCGCGCCTGCCAGAGCCATTTGTCGATGCGGATGCGATCCTCGGCCAAGCCCGCCTCAGATCTTGTCCCGAAGTCCCATCAGCGCGGCTGCGAAGGGATTGTCGGGGTCGATCCAGTCCTTCTTTGCGGGGCGGGATTCGAAGCTGCGCCCCGATTGGTCGTCGCGCTTGCCCTTGCCGCCGGGCTTGCCCTTGTGGGGCTTGCCGCCGCGCTCGCCGCGCGGCTTGCCCTCGCGCTTCTCGCCGCCTTCGCGCGGCGCGCCGCCGGGGCGCTTTCCGCGCTCGGGACGGTCGCCACGCGGCGCGCGCGGGCGCGGCGCCCAGGTGAAGGTGTAGAAGACCTCGTTTTCGGTGACCGTCTGGAGCGCCGCTTCTTCCTCGGTGATCGGATTGGCGGTCTTGCCCTCTTCGACCGGGGCGGCGACGGGTTCGGCGCGCACCTTTTCGCGCTCGCCGCGCTCACCCTTGTAGCCGAGACCGGCCATCAGGTCTGCGAACTGCTCCAGCGTCATGCCGGTGATCGAGAGCATGTCTGGGTTGGCCTCGAACCCGGCGCGGCTGTCCATCGTACGCAGGATGTCGGCGAGCCGCTCCAGCATGTCGATGCGGATCGCCCGGGCGCCAGCCGGATGATAGCCCGAGAGCGTGTAGTAGCCCTTCGGAACGTCCGGGATGTTCGGCACGGTCACAAGGCCCGGCGGCGGGCTTTCGGGGAACTCGTCGAGCCCGTCGAAGAGCGACCAAAGGACGAGCCTCAGCCGCGTCGGGGCGGGTTTCAGGAGAAGCGGCTGGAAGATCGTGTACTGACCGAAGCGCACGCCGTGCTTTCTCAGCGCGCCGCGCATGTCCTGGTCGAGCGCCTTGACCTCGTCCGCGACAGCCTCGCGCGGCAGAACGCCCAGCGCCTCGACCAGCCGGAAGGCGAAGCCGCGGGCAAGGCCGGTCAGCGTTTCGTCGCGCTGAAGGTTCAGAAGCGGCTCGAACAGCGTCGCGACCTTGCGGTCGATGAAATGCTGGAGGCGACGTCGGACCTTTTCGGCCACGTCGAACCCGGCCTCTTCGTCGACGAAGGCCTCGACCTGCGGTTTCATCACGTCGGGGCCCTTGACGAGCTTGCCGACGGCGGAGTTGCCCCACATCAGCCCGCCCTGCTCGGTGAAGTCGAGCTCGGTGTCGGGCGCGTTATAGAAGCGGTCCGCGCGCAGATGGAACTCCGGGCGCAATGCCTCGTAGGCCGCCTGGTTCAGCGTCTTCGCCTGATCCGGCGTCGCGGATCCGTCCTGGCGGAAACGGAAGCCTTCGAGACGGCCGACGAATTCGCCCTCGACCGTCACCTCGCCCTTGTCGTTCACCTCGGCCACGAGGCCCTCCTTCTGCTTGAGCCGGCGGAGGAGCACGCTCGTCCGCCGGTCCACAAATCTCTGTGTCAGCGCGCTATGGAGCGCATCCGACAGGCGGTCTTCTACAGCGCGCGTCTCGTCGCGCCAATGACTTTCATCCGCGACCCAGCCGGATCGCTGCGCCACATAGGTCCATGTGCGGATATATGCCAGCCGTTTCGACAATGTGTCGATATCGCCTTCGGTGCGGTCGATCCGGCGGATCTGTGCCGAAAGCCAGTCGTCGGGGACATGGCCTTCCTGCAGGAACCCGAAGATCCGTTGCAGGAGATTGGCGTGTTCCTGCGCCGAGATGCCCTGGAAATCGGGGATGCGGCAGACATCCCAGAGCAGGCGAAGGTCGCGCGGGTTTCGGGCGCGGTCGCGGATCGCCGGGAGATCGGCGAGAGTCTTCAGCGCGCGAACGTCGTCCGCCTCGCGCCCCCGCATCAGCCATTCGTCCTGCGGCGACACTTCGAGCGAGGAGATGAGCCGGTCGACCGTGCCGAAATCAAGGGCCGAGGAGCGCCAGTTGAGCCGCTGGATCGGGCTGAAGCGGTGGTTCTCGATGCTGTCGATCACCTCGGGCGCGAGGGGTGCGGCTTCGCCCGTCACCCCGAACGTGCCCGGCGCCATGTGGCGCCCGGCGCGGCCGGCGATCTGGGCCAACTCGTGCGGGAAGAGGTTCCGCATCCGCCAGCCGTCGAACTTCGAGGTGGCGGAAAAGCCGACATGGCCGATATCGAGGTTGAGCCCCATGCCTATCGCGTCGGTGGCGACGAGGTAATCGACATCGCCGTTCTGGTACATCGCCACCTGCGCATTGCGGGTGCGGGGGGAAAGCGCGCCCATCACGACCGCCGCCCCGCCTTTCTGGCGACGGATCAGTTCGGCAAGGGCATAGACGTTTTCAACCGAAAAGCCGACGATGGCGCTGCGTGACGGCATCCGGCTTGTCTTTTTCGAACCGGAATAGGTCAGGGTCGAAAACCGCTCGCGCCGCGCGAACTGCACCTTCGGCACCAGGGCGGCGATGGCGCCCCGCATCGTGTCGGCCCCGAGGAACATCGTCTCCAAGAGCCCGCGCGCGTTCAGGAGGCGGTCGGTGAAGACATGGCCGCGCTCGGGATCGGCGCAAAGCTGGATCTCGTCGACGGCAAGGAAGTCGGCGCCGATATCGGTTGGCATCGCCTCGACCGTGCAGACCCAGTACTGGGCGCGGGCGCCGACGATGCGCTCCTCGCCGGTCACCAGGGCCGCGACCGAGGGGCCGCGCGCGGCGACGATGCGGTCATAGACCTCGCGCGCGAGAAGGCGCAACGGCAGGCCGATCACGCCCGTGCGGTGCGCGAGCATACGTTCGATCGCGTAATGGGTCTTGCCTGTGTTCGTCGGTCCGAGGACCGCCGTGATCCTCGTCTCCGCCGCCATGGGACTGCTCCTAGAGTGCCGTGCCGGTGGTCTTCAGTTCCAGCCGTTCGAGCGCCTGCTTTATGTTGTCCTGATGCGGATGTATAGCCAGCGAGGCGCGATAGACCTCCTTCGCCGAGGCGTCCTTTCCAAGCTCTTCAAGGATCATGCCGAGTCCGTCGAGCGCACCGAAATGGTGGTCATTGAGCGCCAGCGTGCGGCGGATGTCGGCGATTGATGGGCCGAACTGTCCGGCGAGGTAGAAGGCCGTGGCGCGGGCGTTCCAGCCTTCGGCGAAATCCGGCGCATGGTCGGTAAGCGCGGTGAAATGCTCGATCGCCGCGGTCAGATCGCCCGCCTCCATCGCCTCGCGCCCGCGCTTGAGCAGGAGATCCATCGCGGGCGAGCCCGATTTCGACCATTCGCGAAGGATGTCGGCCTGAGTCCTTTGCCACCCCTGGTTGTCAGGGTCGGCCAGTTCGGCGTAGAGGTTGTCGAGCAGATCTGACGCAGCGGAAACCGGCACCGCAAGCGATAACGCTGCGGCACAGGCCAAGATCAGCACGCGGAGGTGGGTGGTTAAACGTCCCATAACGGTGCAGAGTGTAGACGAAATACGCCGGAATGCGAGACCCCCGGCGGTCACTTTTGGAGGATCGGATGAGTGATGTGGTGGACGCGGCCGTGGCCGCGCTGAGCAAGAAACTGTCAGGCGGCTTTTCGGGCGTCGCGAAGTTCGTCATCGAGGACGAGGGCGCACTGATCGTCGACGGGTCGGGCGTGCGTGCTGGCGACGACGAGGCGGACGTGACGCTGACCGCCGACCGCGAGACCTTCGAGGGGATCCTCTCGGGCGACGTGAACCCGACGGCGGCCTTCATGCAGGGCAAGCTCGCGGTCGACGGCGACATGGGACTGGCGATGCAGCTCGGCGCGGCGCTTTCCTGAGCATGGAGGAGGCCCCGTTCTACGGCGATGTCGCCGAAGCGCCTGAGGGCGTGACCTGTGCCTGGCTGCGCGCGTCGGACGGGGTGCGCATCCGGGCGGCGCATTGGCGCGAAGGGGCGAAGGGAACGGT
>JBNKFC010000200.1:0-7541 GCA_050289105.1 Paracoccaceae bacterium
GGTCCGGGGATGGCTGAGATGCGTCCCCGTCGCCACGACGGCGCGGCTGCGCGCGATCAGGGCGGGATCGATGTCATCCTCGCACAGCGCCCTGTCGGCGCAGTTTTCACGGTAGAAGATCAGCGGGAAGCGATCTTCGTCGCGGATGCCGAGGAGAACGAGAGCGGTCAGCCGCTCGGCGTCGGTCTTGACGCCATCGACGCAGACACCTTCGCGCGCCAGCTGCTCGCGGATGAAGCGCCCCATGTGCTCGTCCCCGACACGGGTAATGAGCGCTGACTTTAGCCCCAGACGGGCAGTGCCCACGGACATGTTGGTGGGCGAGCCGCCGACATATTTCTGAAAGGCCGCCATATCCTCGAGCCGCCCGCCGACCTGCGCGCCGTAAAGGTCGACCGACGACCGGCCGATGGTGATGAGATCCAGATCCCGCATGGCGGCAGCTCCTTTGGTCTTGGCGCCGCGCGTGGCCGTCTAAAGGGCCATCGCGCGGCGCATGTCAGGTGTCGGTTCGCGCCTTAGCCCAGAACGCTGGCGAGGGTCACGGGCTTGCCGGACTTGGCCGAAAGCGTAGCGGCCTCGGCCATGGCGAGGGCCGCCACACCGTCATCGAGCGTCACCGGAAGCGCGCCGCCGGCGTTGACCGCCTCGACGAAGGCCGCCCATTCGGCGGCATATGCCGGCATGTAGCGTTCGAGGAAGAAGTAGGTGGGCTTCGCACCCGTCACCCCGGCTTTCGTCGATTTGACGACGGTGTTTTCCAGCATGTTCTGCGCCTGGAGAAGCCCCTCGGAGCCCAGAAGCTCTACCCGCTGGTCGTAACCGTAGACGGCCCTGCGGGAGTTCTTGATGACCGCGATCCGGCCGTCGGCATAGCTGAGCGTCACGACGGCGGTATCGACGTCGCCCGCAGCACCGATCTCAGGGTCGACGATGGAGGTGCCGACGGCCGAGACGGAAACCGGGGCCGCGCCCATGAGGAAATTAGCCATATCGAAGTCATGGATCATCATGTCGCGGAACAGGCCGCCCGAGACCTTCACATAGGCGATCGGCGGCGGGGCCGGGTCGAAGGAGGTGATCGACAGAAGCTCGGTCTTGCCGATCTCGCCCTTGTCGGCGGCAGCCTTGAGGGCGGCGAAGTTCGGGTCGAAGCGGCGATTGAAGCCGATCATCACCGGCCTGCCGGTGGCTTTCGCCGCCTTCTGGCACGCCTGCGCGCGGGCAAGGCTGAGATCCACCGGCTTTTCGCAAAGCACCGACTTGCCGGCGGCGGTCGCACGCTCGATCAGATCCGAATGGGTGTCGGTCGAGGTGGCGATCAGGACAGCATCGATCGCGGTGTCGTTCAGGATCGCATCCGTGCTGCGCGCCTCGGCGCCATACTGGGCGGCGAGCTTCTCGGCCGCGGCGGTATTGATGTCCGACACGGCGACAAGCGTGCTGCCGGGATGCGACGAAATCGCCGTCGCGTGAACGCCGGCGATCCGTCCGGCACCGAGAAGACCAACTTTGAGCATTCCGTTTCCTTTTCGAAGAGACCCGTCGAACAGCCTCGGGGTGTGTGGTGTCCGCGTCGCGCGCCTTTGCGCGGAACGCTAGTGTATGATCGTCCGGCCCTCGGCGGCGCTCAGGCGGGCGGCGTCCAGGACCGCCAGAGTGCGTGCGCCTTCCCCGGCGGTGACGGGCGGCGGACCGCCGTCAGGCACGGCCTTGGCGAAGGCCTCATAGTCGTCGTGAGAGCGTCCCTGTTCGGCAGGGACATGCCCTTCCCCGTGGGTGGTGCGTAGCACGCCCCGGTTCGAGTCCGGCTCATACCCCCAGCGTGCGAAATCGTCCACTGGGCGAAGGCCCGAAAAGCTCGCCTGCGCCTGAACGTCCGTCGCGTGCGGGACAGGGCTGCCCCTGCCGCCGTAGGCGCGGACCTTGCGGTAGGTCAGACGCGTGAGCTTGCTGGCCGAACTTTGGGAGTGGACGCCGCTTTCGCGCCGAACTGTGATCGCGAAGCTGGCATCGGTGCGTCCGTCCGTCAGTTCCACGCGATCGAGCGCGGCGTCGACCGACAAGGCGGGGCCAAGAAACCGGAGCATCTGGTCGACGAGGTGGCTGCCAAGGACGCCCCCCTTGGCCTTCGCCGCGGCGATGAAGGGCGCGTGGACATGTTGCCCGCCCGTGCCGTATCCAGCCAATCCGATCCGCATGCCGGTCTTCCCCGTCTCTGCCGGTCAGGCCTTGATGGCCTTGGCGAAGGCCGCGTATTCGTCGTCCGACATCGGGACATTGTGTTCCGGCGCGGGATAGGCGCCGCTTTCCACGTCCGCGATGAATTCGCGGAAGGCGGCGATGCGCTCCTTCTGCAGCCGGTCGAACTCGGCGGCGAAGTTGCGATAGGTCTTTGCGTGGCGCGGCTTGTGGCCGTCGGTGTGACCAAGCACGTCTTCGGCGAACAGGTACTGCGCATCCGCGCCGGGGCCCGCGCCCATGCCGAGCATGATCATCGGGGTGTTCTTCGAGATCATCTCGCCCACGCGGTCGGGCACGACTTCAAGCTCCGCGCCGAAGCAACCGATGGCTTCCAGTTGCTTGACATGCCGCCAGACTTTCATCGCCTCCTCCGCGGTCTTGCCCACCGCGCGGAAGCCGGTCCAGGTGATATAGGACGGGATGAGGCCGACATGGGCGACGACGGGAATGTGGTTGTCGCAGAGCACCTTCTGGATATCGAGCGAGGCGGCGCAGTAGAAGCAATCCCCGCCGAGGGCCGAGAAGTGGAAGGCCGCGCGCAGATAGTCCTCGGCAGTGGCGAGGGGGCGCCCCTCGAACGTGCCCCAGCCGCCATAGGGCAGGCCGACCTGCACGAAGCAGCGGCCCGCCGCCTCGCGCATTTCCGGCGAGAAGAAACGGCCTTCGATCGACAGCATGTCGATGCCGGCGGCATCTGCCGCGGCGGCCTCCTCAGGCGTGGTGACGTAGAGCATCGAGATCTTCTGACCGCGCGCCTTCATGGCGCGGATGTCATGGACGGTGGGGCGGGTGTTCTTGTGGACCATGATCCGTTTCCTTTCAGAGCGTGAAGGCCGCGCGGAACGCGGAGAGCGCAGCTTCGGGATCGCCGGCGGCGAATGCCTCCATCCCCACGGGACCGCGATAGCCCATGTCGTGCAGCGCCCGGGCGACGCCGGCATAGTTGATCTCGCCGGTGCCCGGTTCGCAGCGACCCGGATTGTCGGCCACCTGGACCTCTCCGATCCACGGCAGGCACTTGCGGCACCACTCGACGAGGTCACCCTCGCCGATCTGCGTGTGGTAGAGATCGAGGTTGATCCTCAGCTCCGGCCGGTCGATCGCGGAGACGAGCGCCAGCACGTCGGCGGTCGAGTTGAACGGACAGCCGGGGTGATCGGTCAGGTTCAGGTTCTCCAGCGTGAAGGTCACGCCTTCCTCCTCCGCCATGTCGCAGATCCTGTTCAGCGTGTCGCGGGCCTTGAGCCACATCGCGCCGGTCACGACCTCGCTCTGCACGATCGGTATCCCGCGATCGCCGAGCCCGGTGCCGTGCAGGTTCAGGCGGTGAACGCCGAGACGCTTGCCGACCTGCGCGGTCTCGCGGGCCGTCTTGAGAAGCTCGTCCGCGCCTTCGTCATCGGCCAGACGACCGCGAAGATAGCCGTTCATGATGGTGAACGTGGCGCCGGACTTCTCCAGCTTCGCCAGATCATGGTCGGGCCAGTTCCAGAGGCCGACGCCAAAGCCCATCTCGTTCAGGCGGCTTGCGCGCCATTCGATGGGACGGTCGCGCCACAGCATTTCGGCGCAGGCAGCAAGTGGGAATTGTGTCATGTGTCAGATCTCGATGAAGACTTCGCCGTTTTCGACTTTCACGGGCCATGTCTTGAGGTTGATACAGGCGGGGGCGCGAGTCGCTTCGCCGGTGCGGTAGTCGAAATGTGCATTGTGCTTGGGGCATTCGATGATGCCGTCCATCACCAGACCGTCGCACAAATGCACATGTTCATGGCTGCAGATGCCGTCGGTGCAGTAGTAGTCGTCCTCCGGGCTGCGGATCACGACGAAGGTCCGTCCGGCGTGGTCGAACCGGATCAGGTCTTCGTTGTCGATGTCGTCGGCCGCGCAAACGCGTGTCCAGCTGGCCATGGTCATTCGCCCTTCGGTCTTCGGTAGGAGGCGGGGCCGGAGGGGGCCCGGCGCCGTTTTGATCACTGCGCCCGAGGAGTATCGGGGCGAAAGCGGACTGGAAATCGCTGCGTGGCCGCCCATGGCGGAGGTCGCCGGATCAGCCGTGCGCCGGGGGCGGGTGGCCTTCGTGGGTTGCCATGTAGCCCTCGATCTCGGCTTCGAGATCGGCCATGGTCTCGCCCCCCGCCATCAGGTCGGTGATCTCCTCGCGGGTCTTCTCGCCCTTGCGGAAATCGGCGGCGATGGCACCGCGGATCAGCACCGCGAAGTGGTCGCCCACGGCCATCGCGTGCATGACCTGGTGGGTGATGAAGATCACCGCGAGGCCGCGCCGCTTGGCCTCGTTCACGATGCGCAGCACGTGCGCCGCCTGCTTCACGCCGAGTGCCGCCGTCGGCTCGTCGAGGATCAGGACGCGCGCGCCGAAATGGACCGCGCGGGCAATGGCGAGCGACTGCCGCTCGCCGCCCGAAAGCCCGCCGACGAGACGGTCGCCGTCGTCGATCCTGGTGATGCCGAAATCCTGGACCGCCTTCACGGCGATCTCGTTCGCCTTCTTCCGGTCGTAGATCTTGAACGGCCCGAAACCCTTCGTCGGCTCCACGCCGGCGAAGAAGCTGCGCCCGATGGACATCAGGGGGAAGGTGCCGCCGAACTGGTGCACCGTGGCGATGCCCATCTCCTGCGCGTCCTTCGGCCGTTCGAAGTTCATCTCCTTGCCGTCGAGCAGGACCTGGCCTCGGGTCGGCTTGTGGACGCCCGCGAGCGTCTTGATGAGCGTCGACTTCCCGGCGCCGTTGTCGCCGAGTAGGCAGAGCACCTCGCCCTCGTGCACCTTCAACGAGATCTCGTGCAAGACGTCGATGGGCCCGAAGCTCTTGTCGACGTTGCGGAGTTCGATGACGGGGGTCTTGGCGGACATAAGTCTGTCTCCCTCTATTTCTTCGCAAACGACCGGTTGGTCGCCATGATGCGGAACGTGTCGTTCGTCAGAACCGCGATCAGCAGCATCACGCTGATGACCAGGCTCGGAAGGTTGCCGTCGACGCTGGTGTAGGTGATTCCCTGCTGCACGGTGCCGAGCGTCAACGTGCCGAAGAGAATACCCATCGACGCGGCAAAGACCGGCGCGGCGAGGTGGGCCGGATGATCTGTCCAACTCAGCCACGGCAGCCAGCCATTGGCGACGACCCAGAGAAAGAGCACCCCGGCCAGCGTCCAGAGCGGGGTCGAGACGACGAAGGACCACGGGACGTGGTCGCTCTTCCGGCGCTTGAACCGCGTGCCCTGCTTGCGCCTGAACTCGGACAAGAACTGGATCGAGCCGTAGATGACGCCGATCGCCGCCGCATTGACGGCCCAGAGCCGGAGCGCCCAGCTCCAGCCGAGGGTCTTCATCGCCTCGACGTCGGAAAGGACGTGGAGCGAGGAGAGCAGGGCGGCCGCCATATGGACGGTGATCCGTGGTGCGACATATCCCGGCAGACACTTGAGCGCGGCGAGCAGCCCCGGCGGCCACGCCCGGAAGGGCGAAAGCGCCGGCGCCGCATTCGGGGCCCGGTCACCCCACTTGTTGCAGGTGCCGTTCTGCAGATCGTCCATCTCGTGTCTCCGCGCCGCGGACGATCCGCCCGCAATCACGCCAATTCCGAAGTCAGGCCCTGACCGCGGCGCGAACCGCAGCGTGACGACCTTTGTGAAGCCAAAGCTTCGCACGGGGTCTCGTGCGGCTTTGCGGCCCTGAATCTTTGGTTTTCCTCGTCCCTGTTCGGTGCGGGACAGCAAAGAATCCGTTCCGCCTCCGCCTCCCGTTGGCGCAAACAATGAGGACTTGACCTAAATCAAATCAAGTGCAGTTTGTCGTGATTAAGACGTATTGTCTCAAACGTATCATGCGCTCGCGCAAATGATACAAACGATATCAGGAGGCGGAGTGGGGAGGCCAACGATTCGAGATCTGTCCGAGGCGGCCGGCGTTTCCGTCGCGACCGTCAACCGGGTTCTTGCCGGCATGCAAGGCGTGCGCGCAGTGACGCGGGAAAAGGTCGAGGCCGCGGCGACTGCCATCGGCTTTTACGGTCTTGGCGCCATCCAGGCGCGCAACGCGGCGGTCCGTCAGAAGTACCGGTTCGGCGTGATCCTGCTTCAGCCGCATCGTCCGTTCTATCAGTTGCTGGCCGAGGCGCTGCGCAATGCCGCCGCCGCGATCGACGATGCCGATGTCGAATTGCGGATCGAGCATCTGGAAGACCTCTCGCCGCAGAACACCGCCGATCGTGCCCTCGCGCTGGCGGAGGATTGCCAGGCGATCTGCATCAGTTCGGCCGTGCATCCGCTGGTGACTCAGGCGCTCGAAACGGTCCAGGCCCGCGGGGTGCCGGTCTTCGCGCTGATCTCGCAGCTGTCGGCGACGGGGCAGGTTCACTATGTCGGGCTCGACAACTGGAAGGTGGGGCGCACCGCGGCCTGGGCGTTCGAGCATATCTGCAAGAAGCCGGGAAAGATCGGCATCCTGATGGGCAACTACCGCTACCGGAACCAGGAGATGAACGAATCCGGCTTTCGGTCCTACTTTCGCGAATACGCCCCGGCCTTCACGCTGCTGGAGCCGCAATCGACCTTCGAATCCGCAGCGGCCGCACAGGAAATCACCGAAGGTTTGCTGCGCGACCATCCTGACCTGGTGGGGCTCTTCATCTCCGGCGGCGGCATCAGCGGGGCTTTGGCCGCGCTGCGGGCTGGCGACCAGGCGGGAAAGCTCGTCGTGGTAGGGTACGAACTGATGGACAGCACCCGCGCGGCGCTGTTGAACGGGACGCTGACGATGGTGATCGCCCACCCCCTGCGGCGCCTTGCCGATGAGGCGGTCAGCGGCATGATCCGCGCCATCTCCTCGGGCGGGGAACCGGCAAGCCACACCTGCATCCTGCCGTTCGAGATCTACACGCGGGAGAATATTTGAGCCGCGGACCGATCTCCCGAACGCGGCCGTTCGGGGTTACGCCTTAACCAGAGTGTCGATGAAGCGGGCGAACAATTCCCCCTGCGAGCTGATGCCGAGCTTGGCGTAGATGTTGCGCCTGTGGATGCGCACGGTACCCGAGGAAATGCCGAGTACCTGCCGGATCGCCTCGGCCGAGTAGCCCTTCAGGGTATATTCCACGACCTCGCGTTCGCGCGGGGTGAGCTGCCCCTCTCCGAACCGCTGGAAGGAACGTTCGATCTGCCCGTCGGAGGCGTCGGCGTCGGCCTTCGTCTTGAACCGGTCCGCAACATCGGCCCAATGCCGCGCGCAGCCGGCCTCGACGATCGGCCACGCGCTTTGGATCGCAGCGACCTCCTTG
>JBNKFC010000201.1:0-2615 GCA_050289105.1 Paracoccaceae bacterium
GCGACCGGTCTTTTCTTACAGGCCGACACCTATGCGCGGCGCAAGAAAGACGTGCCGAACGAACGCCACGTGATCCATGACCCGGCTGAGGCCATGCCGGGCTACTGGGTGATCAACCGCTTCGACGGGCCGACCCAGACCTATCACCTCGACCTCCTGGACGAGGCGGGCACGGTGGTGAACACCCGCCCCATCGACTATTCGCGGATCAAGGAAGGCGGCAGCCCGGGTGAGTTTGCCCATATCGCGACGATGCTGCCGGATGGATCGGTCATTGTGGTCTGGGACGATGCGCCGGGCATGGCGCGGCTTGATGCCTGCGGCGATCCGATCTGGGCCAAGACCGACCAGATCTACCACCATTCGATCGAACGCGGCGTGGACGGCTACTGGACCTGGCAATCGGCGATCTGGAACGGCGGCGAGGATCAGCGGATGATCCGCTTCGATCCCGAGACGGGCGACATCCTCGAATCGATCGACCTCATCGACGACGTGATCGCGAAGTCGCCGGAGAACCGGCTCGCGATGGTCATCCCCGAGGATTACAAGTTCGACCGCACGACCCATTACGGCGACCGGGCCGACCTCTTCCATCCCAACGACCTTGAGGAACTGATGCCGGAAATGGCAGCGGCCTTCCCGGAATTCGCCGTTGGCGACCTACTCGTATCGATGCGCAATATCGACATGCTGGCGGTGATCGACCGCAAGACCCATGCGATCAAATGGGCGCAATACGGCCCTTGGCAGCATCAGCACGATGCCGATTTCCAGCCCGATGGCACGATCACGGTCTTTTCCAACAACACCGACCGGTTCCGTTCGGCGATCGTGCAGGTCGATCCGAAGACGGGTCGGGCGCGCGATCTCTTCGGCGGCACCGGGCTCAGCTTCGACAGTTTCATCATGGGCAAGCACCAACATCTTGCGAATGGCAACTGGATGATCACATCGACCATCCAGGGCCGGGTGATGGAAGTCACGCCCGAGGGACGTATCGTTCGGGAATACAACAATATTCTCGACGACACCTACAATACGCTGGTGCTCTATTCCGAACAGCTGAAGCCGGGTTATCTGACCACGGTGCCGCAATGTTCGAAATGAGCGCGCGACGCAGGGAGGGCGAGGGATGAGCGGAAAGATCCTGCCGGTGATCCTGTGCGGCGGAACCGGGACTCGGCTCTGGCCGGTCTCGCGCGAAGGGATGGCCAAGCAGCTTCTGCCAATCCTGGGCGAGGAGACGTTGCTGCAGATGACGCTTCACCGCGCTGGCGGCGACGGCTTCGCGGAGCCGATGGTGATCGGCGCGCATCCGGTGCGCTTCACCATCCGTGACCAGGTGGAGGCGGTGGCTCCGAAGGCCCGCGTGGTGATCGAGCCGGTGCGGCGCGACACGATGGCGGCGGTTGCGCTGGCGGCGGCCATCGCCGCGGCGGAGGACCCCGACACGATCCTTGCGGTGATGCCGTCCGACCACCTGATCCGTGAGGCCGATGCCTTCCGTGACGCGATCCGGACCGCGGCAGCGGCCGTGGCCAAGACGGGGATTGCGGTCATCGGCGTGACGCCGACCGAACCGTCGACCGCGTACGGCTACATCAAGCCCGGAGCCCAGGCGGGCAGCGCCTTCAAGGTCACGCGTTTTGTCGAGAAGCCCGACGAGGAGCGGGCACACCGGCTGATCTTCGAGGGCTGCCTCTGGAACGCGGGCATTTTCTGTTTCCGCGCGGGCTGGCTTATCGACGCCCTGGGCGCTGTCGAACCGGAAGCGGTCCGGGCGGTTTCGGCCGCCGTCGCGGCGATGAAGCCCGATCTCGGCATGTGGATCCCGGGACCCGACTTCGCGTCCGTCAAGGCGATCTCCTTCGATCACGCCTTCATGGAGAAGACGGCCGAGGCGGTTGTGGTGCCCGCCTCGTTCCGCTGGTCCGATGTGGGCGACTGGAACGCGGTCTGGGCGGCGTCGGCGCGGGATGCGGACGACAACGCGATCCGGGGCGATGCGGTGGCGATGGAATCGCGCGGCACGCTCATCCATTCCGAGGACCGGCTGGTCTGCGCGCTCGGTGTCGAGAACCTCGCCATCATCGAGACGACGGACGCGATCATGGTCGCCCCCCGCGAACGGGCGCAGGAGGTCAAGGCGCTGGTCGGCACGCTGAAGGCGAAAGGACGCGCCGAGGCGGTCGAGCATATCCGCAACCACCGGCCCTGGGGCTGGTACCAGACAATGGACCTTGGCGAACGGTTCCGGGTGAAGCGGATCGTCGTCAAGCCGGGTGCGCGGCTTTCGCTGCAAAAGCACCACCACCGGGCCGAACACTGGGTCGTGGTGCGCGGCACGGCCGAGGTGACGCTTGGCGACAAGGTCTCGGTCCTGCACGAGAACGAGAGCGTCTATATCCCGATCGGCGAGGTGCACAGGCTGGCCAATCCCGGCAAGATCCCGGTGGAGATCATCGAGGTGCAAACCGGAACCTACCTCGAAGAGGATGACATCGAACGGATCGAGGACGAGTTCGGCCGGGCGTGACCTCGATCCCGCCCGGAGAGCGCCCCTTCTGCCGCGTTGGAAAACCTTTCGCATATGATCTCTGACCTGGGCCGGT
>JBNKFC010000202.1:0-27488 GCA_050289105.1 Paracoccaceae bacterium
CGTAGGTCGTCGCTTTGTCGATGTAGCCGTACTTGTTGAGCTTGACGTCAAAGATTGCCGAAATCGTCATGTTGTCGACATTCGGATCCATGCCGATGGCATGCACGACCATATCGAAGGGGATCGAGATCGGGCGTTTGACCAGCGTGTCCTCGCCCTTGACCAGCAGCCGTTTGCCGTCCGAAGTCACCTCGGCGATACGCGCCTTGATGTACTTGACCTTGAACTCCTCCTGGCTGCGCCAGTAGTACTTCGTCTCGTACAGGCCGAACGTGCGGATGTCCATGTAGTAGATGTAGACGTTCGTCTTCGGCGACAGTTCGCGGATTTCCATCGCGATGTTGGCCGACACGGTGCAGCAGATCTTTGAGCACCATTCGCGGCCGATCTGACGGTCGCGCGAGCCGACGCAGAGAAGGATCGCCACACGGTCCGGCACCCGGCCATCGGATGGGCAGCGGATGCCCTGCCCCGACGAGATCATCTGTTCGACCTGCACCGTCGTCACCACGTCGGGATAGGTGCCAAAGCCCCATTCCGGCTTGTTGATGCTGTCGAAGTGGGTGAAGCCGGTGGTCAGGATCGTCGCCGCCGCCTCGACCTTGGAGCCGTCCTTGAGCGTCGCGGTGAAGTTCCCGGACTCACCCTCGAAGCGCTGCACGGTCGAGTCGAGGCGGATGTCTATATCCGTCTTGCCGGTCACCCGGTCGACCATGCCGCCGATGGCGTCCTTCGCCCATTCGTGGCTGGGCACGAGCTTGGCGTAGCCCGACAGGATCGGCGCGCCGCCCAGCCGGTCTTCCTTCTCGACCAGAACCACCTTTTGCCCGGCCGCCGAAAGGGCGTGTGCCGCCGAAAGTCCCGCCGGCCCACCGCCGACGATCAAAACCGGTTTCGTCACTTCTCCGCTCCCGTCAATGCCTTGTTCTTCACGTAGCCCGGACCCGAGGTGATCGCGCGTCTGGGGTCATACAATGTCTCGACCTTGCCGGCCTTGACGTCCGTCAGGTAGCCCTCGAACTCATCCTTCGCCTTCTCCCAGTCGATGCCCATCTTCTCGAGCAGCGTCTCGAACGGCGAGGCATGCCAGTGCAGCTGCGCGAGCTTGTAGGGATGCGCGCCCATCGTCAGGGCGGCGAACTGGCAGTCTGCCATGACCGGCAGCGCATAGACCTTGCCGACCGCCTTGCCGATCCACTGGTTCTTGTCGAGCGTGGTGATGCAGCCGGTGTCGTGGCCGATCATCACGTCGGACCGCGCCTCTTCCACGGCGACCTTGATCTTGCGGTCGATCGCGAACGACCGGGTGAACTCGCGCTCGCCGATGATGTGGCGGAAGCCGAAGCCGCAGCAATCGTACCAGGTGGAATAGTCGATGACCTGGGTGCCGAGCGTCTGCAGCAGACCCGTGGTCACCGCCACACGGTTGCCGTCCAGCACGGTGTCGTCGTAGATCACGTCCTCCGGCACCATCTTGTAGACGTGGCAGGCCGGATGGACGGTGGAGCGGATGTTGGACACGTCCACGGTCTGGCGGTCCTTGATCCGGTGGCGCATCACGTGCAGCCATTCCGAGTAGTGGACGATCTCTTCCGGGATCAGGAGTTTGCCGTCGATCAGCCGCCCGAGTTTCGCGAGGATCTTCTTCACCTCTTCGCGCAGTTCGGCAGAATGCAGCAGGAACCCGCGGATTTCCTTATAGTTTCCGAAGGAGGTGCCGCAGTGCACCAGCGGATAGTAGGTGCCCTCGGGCAGGCCTTCCGCCTTGGCCGAGACATACGCCTGATGGAAGTTCCTCAGGAAGACCGCCGCCAGCGACACCACGTTGCCGATGCCCGAGCCATGATAGTTCCAGGCGGTGCAGGAGGTCTGGTCGGTTTCGTCGAGGTACTTGATCCCCAACTGGTTCTGGATCCAGAGGACCGAGGACGGGTAGCCCGGGATGTTGCCGCACTGGCCGCAGGACTTGTGGTGCCAGAGGTTCGTGGTCGGGATCTTCTTGTCCCAGCCGTAGAGCGTTTTGGCGATGACAGGCTCATGGCCGTCGCTGACCCTGTGGACAAGGATCTCGCCGTCCTTCTCCAGCTGCCACATGATGTCGCGCACGTCTTCCTTGCGCTCCTTGCCCGTCAGCAGGGCCCGCTTGTCGATCTTCGCCTCGACCCAGTCCGTTGCGCGGCGCGCCTCGGTTTCGGTCAGTTGCGTCGGCGTCCAGTCGGCGCCAAAGCCCTTGTAAGCTCCGCCTTTGCCGCCATCTTTCGGTGTCTGAGCCATGTCTCGCTCCCTTGTATGTGCAACCGAGCCCCTGATGGGATCAGTCGTCATCATCCTGATCTTCGTTCTCTTCGACCCACTCTTCCCATTCCTCGCGCTTCTCATCCATCACGTCAGAGACAACGTCGAACAGGTTTTCGTCCATCGATTCCAACTGGTTAAGCACGCCAGTCGCTTCCCAGATCGTGTAAAGCTCGACCGAGGTCTTGAGGTTCACCACCCAGGCCGTGTCCAGCGTGTGCATGGTCGGCATGGGGATCGCCTTGCGCAGCACTTCGAGCGGCGCGTCGATGCGGCTGACGTTCGGCCCCCAGTCCGGGAAGGCCTCCTTGGTGATCATGTTAGGGGCAAGCTGGTTGCCGGTCGAAATCACTTTCAGGAGAACGCGGCTGAAGGGCCGCAGCACTTCCTTGGCGCTTTCCATCTCGTGCTTGATCGCGACCTCTCGCATGATCATGACGAGACCGCCGGGCGAGTTCTCGAACGGGCAGCGGGCGGCGCAGGTGTAGCACTGGGCGCAGGCCCAGATCTTTTCCTGCATCGCGTCGTAGATCCCTTCGAGGTTCTCGGTCCACAGAAGCTGGACGATCTCGCGCGGCGAATAGTCGTAGTAGTGCGCCGACGGGCAGGTCGCGGTGCAGATGCCGCAGTTCAGGCAGCCATGGATCTCGTGGTCATAGACCGCGTGGCTGCGGATATCGTCGAAGATCTCTTCGAGCTTCTCGTAGGGCACGACCGGCTTTTCCGATACCGGATCGCTGATCGGCGGATTCACCGTCTGGACATGTGCTTGCATCCGGCCTTCCTCCCCTTCCGGTCCGACTCAGTAGGTCAGGACCCGAACGTCGTCGTCTTCCATGATGTCCTCCATGACCTTGGCGCCGCCGACGATTCCCTCGCATTCGGGAATCAGGTCGTCTTCGGTCATGTCGAAGAGATCGAGATTCGGAGAGCAGCAGTAGAACTTCGCCCCCGCCTCGTGTGCGTCCTTGATGAAGTCGTAGACGGTCTTGCCCGACCCGGCCTTGACCACGAGCTTCTCGGCCACGCCTTTTTTCATGAGCTGGCCGGAGGTTGCCGTGCAAACGACATCGACCTCGTAGTCCATCGCGGCCGCGACGGTCGCCTGAAAGAAGGGCGCGCCGAGTTCCTCGGGATTGCGCGGGTCCGTGTTGACCATCACGATAATCAGCTTCGACGCCATTGCTTCCTCCCAGAACAGGCGATCAGACACGCACCTTTCGGGGGGTCTGCATCATAAATTCAAAAAACAAGATATATTCAAACCAAGGCATGTCAATTGATGGTTTCACGCCGCCGCGCGGCAAAATTCGCCGCAACGCAGCATCGACTACATCCAGCCGGTATGCTGAATGAGCCCGACCATGAGGCCGCTCAGCACCTCGGCGATCCGCCCCTGCTCGCGGCCGAGACGCTCGAGCCCTTCCACCGTGCCTTCGGGCGTATCGGCAAACTCCATGATCAGATCCTCGGTCATCCCCCGCTTGATTCCCGGATGGCCAAGACAACCGATACTGTTCTTGTTGACGGAAAAGATCATCGGGGCGCCCGCCTCATCGGTCGCCAGCACCTCGGCGCCCTCGGGCAGCACCGGGCGATCGCGAAGATACCAAGCCATCGGGAAGGTCGGCGGCAGATGTGACGCGAACGCCGTGCCCGGAACGGTGCGCACCTCTCCGACGTCGAATCGCAACGGCGATTCGGCCGCGCCGCCCCCGGCCGCCACCGACAGGATCACAGCCCCGAGCCCCAGGCCCAGAACCGGCAGATCGTTCTCGAGAAACGCCTTGGTCAGCCTCAGCTCGTGCCCCAGGCTGGGCAGCAGATGCCCGGAAACCAGGCCATAGGGTCCGCCGCCCAACAGGACCAGCCCGTCGAACTTTCCCGGCCCCTGCGGCAATACGCCCCCCGGCGTAAAAGGGCGGCGATAGGCGAAACGGATGTTCCGGCCTTCGAAGTGGTCTTCGATAAGGCCGAGATACTCGGCCTCGGTATGCTGGATGACGCAAAGCGTTTTCATAGGGCTCCCCTGCCGCGGCTCGCCCGGCATTTCCTCGGTTCACGGCACGCGACTGCCTGTTCCGCGCGAACCGGCGCCACTGTCGAGGCCGCGCCCGTGCCGCACCGGCCTGCTGTTCCATTGAAAGAGCGGCAGCCGCGCATAGAAGGAATCGTCGTCGGCGGTATTGTCATGCGGTCTCAGAACGGCAGGCGGTCAGAGCCCCGCCTTGCCCTTTCCGCAGGAACAGGACTTGCACCCGCCGCTGGCAACGAGGTCGTGGTGGCGCTCACCGACCCGAGGGGCAGCCCCCGTCAGGCAGGGACGCCGCGCCGCGTCCTGCACCGGCACCTTGGCCATGACCTTCTTGACGGCGTTGAGATCGAGGGCCGCTTCCGCCGAGAACTTTCCGGCATAAGCAAGCTGCTCTTCCTTCAATTCGTAGCAGGTGGCGCCTTCGATATCGAGAAGCACCGCCTCCATCCCCGAATCCCGGAACGCATGGTGACGCTTGAGGAAAAACTCGCCGCAGCACATGCCCACATAGCTCTCGACACCCTGCGTCTTCATGTCGGCCAGGGTATCGGCGAGATGCTCGAAATTGGTGATCGTCACCACCTCCATGTTGCGCTCGCGCGCCATGAGGTAGGCATCGCCGACCTCGCATTTGCCGCACTCCACGCAATCCATCGTGTGGCGCCACTTGCACCAGCTGGGCTTCGCGCAATAGGGCACGAGCATGACGTTGGCGCGCTCCAGCGCCGCGGCGGGATCGCTGTTTTGCCCGGCCAGCATCAGCCCCGAGGTCTGCTCGGGCGTCAGGCCCAGCCATTCCTGCATCGACCATTTCGACGCCGCGCGGTCGATCAGCTTGACGAGGTCGGCGGGCACGAAGCCCGCGGTATCCGGCGCCGCTTCGGCGAGCCATTCCGCCGCCGCAGGAGCGAGGTCGGAGACCTTGCGTCCCCTCAGGTGCTGCGCCAGACGCACGAGCGTGTCGGTCGGCGCCAGATGCCCGTCGGTCGCGAAACGAACCTCGGCCGCCTCGTCCTCTGCGGTCATGTCGAGAAGCACACGGAGCGTCGCGCCGACCACTTTGTCCTTCGTCTCGAACCGGGACCCACCCAGGTCCCATGGCATCTCTGGCAGGGCTTCGGGCGCCGATGACGGCTCGACGGCGCTCCGCAAGCGCCTGCCGAGGCGCGTCTCGGCGGCGTCGCAAAGCGCTTCGACGAGATCTGCGTCGGCGGGAACCCGGCCAAGCAGGTCTTCCAGCGACGTCATGCGCTCCTTGGCGTGTTCGAGCCCGGTGACGGTCAGCTTTTCGGTCGGCACCAGAAGGGCCTGCATCGCGGCCTTCAGGTCCAGCTTCAGGATAATGGTCGCTGAGAGCAGGGCCGAGCCGCGATCCTCGGCAAGAAAGACCGAGGCGATCTTCTGGCGGCCGGCGACCTGCAGATCGTTCGGCGCCTTGAATTCAGTCTCCACCCCGAACCGACGCAGCGCCTCGGCGACGATCGCGGCACCGGTTTCCAGCCGCTCGGCCATGGTCGCACCGGCTGCTGCGGCGGGCAGAACGACGCTCATTCCAAGCTGTCCCTCATCGAGATAGAGCGCGCCGCCGGCGGTCGGTCGACGCACAACGTCCACGCCGGCACCTTCGCAATAGGCCTGCCGCACCTCGTGCTCGAAGGTCTGGTGGCAACCGATGGAGACAGCCGGGCGGGTGCGGTGAAAGGCGATGCGGTCGGCGATGAGTCCCGCGGCATGGCCCGCCAGCAATGCGCGGTCGCGCGCGACGACCGCGACGGCACGAACCGGCGGTATCTTCCGTACAGGCGATTCCAGATCCGTGATGGCGAAATCTTCCATGCCGTTCCCCCCCTGCGCTTTAAACATGTTGAATTTGGAATGTTTGACTGTCAACGCCAGAATGGTCCACCGCCTTCTCAGATCCATTCGAGCCGCAAGATGTGCACGGATCTGATTGAAATAATTGAAGATTGGGGCCAGACCGGAATCGGCACTCCGGCAGTTTCGAAGCCGCGCTATGGCGAGCATCCCTCGCTCGGGTCTTTGAAACGGCCGGCGCGAGATGGCTGACCTAATCTCCGCCGGTCTTCCGATGCGACCCCAATCAGAGCTGCGCCGCGGGATCGAAGCCGACCTGTCACGGCGCACTAATCATGCATTCACGTGGCGTTTGCGGAAAATTTCAGCACGGCCATGCTGCCGACCTGCAGCGGTGAGGTCCCTGCGGCAAACCGTGGCCAATCCCACTTGACCAGTTCCCAGACCTCTATAGTCTGAAAACATATCGGTGAAGAACCGGACGGCAAACAGGCCCTGAACGCAGACCCTCCCGGTCCGCTTCGGGGTTTTTTGATTTTGGGGCCTCATGAACGACCGGAAACGGCGCATCGAACTCGGGTTGCTCTACTCCCGCTCTGGCGGCTACTCGCTGATATCCGAGGCGAGCCGCGCGGGCGCCCTCGCGGCGATCGCCGAGGTCAACGGCAACCCCTCGCTCGACCTCAGCTTCGTTCCGGTCGAGCGCGATCCCGGCGGCAACGCCGATGCCTACGGGCCCTTGTGCGACGACATCCTGCGCAACAGCCGCGCCCGGCATGTCATCGGCTGCGTGACATCGTGGAGCCGCAAGGAGGTCATTCCCGTTCTGGAGCGTCATGGCGGGACACTTTGGTATCCCCTGCCCTATGAGGGTTTCGAGGCGTCGGACCATGTGGTCTACACCCATGCCTGCCCAAACCAGCATTTGCTGCCGCTCCTCGACTGGGCGATGCCGGCGCACGGAAAGCGTGCCTACCTCACGGGATCGAACTACATCTGGGGCTGGGAAATGAACCGGCTCGCGCGCGAATACATCACCGCCTCAGGTGGCGAGATCCTGGGCGAGCGTTACCTTCCCCTAGGGTCGCGCGAGATCGACCGCATGGTCGAGGAAATCCGACACTCCAGGCCGGATTTCGTCCTCAACAACCTCGTCGGCACCTCGACCTACGAATTTCTCGAAGCGATGCACCGGCTGGCAGAAGACGATCCGGCCTTTGCCGCGTCGCGCTGCCCGATCCTGTCGTGCAACCTGACCGAAGCCGAGTTCCCGGCACTGAAATATGCCGCCGACGGCCTCGTCGCCGCCGGTCCCTATTTCCGGGGCGCCGCGGGCTGGCCCGGCAGCGACGGCTTCGCCTCCTCCCACGAGGCCGCGGCCTATGCCGCGGTGCAGGAGCTTGCGCGGATGCTGAACGGACGACCGGGAGCGGAGGATTTGCCTCTCGGCACTCTGCTCCGGCAGGCGCCTGGCGGCGTCGTCGATCCCGCGACGCATCACACCTGCCTGCCGGTTCTCATCGCGCGGGTTGAGAGCGGTGCCTTTCGCACGGTGAAAGCGCTGCCGGCGGTCGCGGGCGACCCCTATCTGACACGGCCGCGCCCTGCGCTTGGCACCCCGGACCTCAAGGTGGTGTCATGAAGCGCCGCCCGCTCCGCATCCAGAATCTCGGCGGCGCCAAGGCGGTGATCCTGCACCGTCCGCATCCGGTGGTGCAGGCGCTGGAGCGTCAGCTTCTCGCCATCGGGCTCGAGGTGCGGCAGGCCTGGCCGGATCTGGGACCCGAGGCGCTCGGCGCCGACTTCGTGTTCTTCGATGCCGATATGGGGCATGACGACCAGTTCCCCTGGCCGGCCGGCGCGAGCCCGATGCCGATGATCGCACTCATCGGCTCCGAAGCCCCAGGCCGGATCGAATGGGCTTTGCGGGCAGGCGCGCACGCGCAGATTCTGAAACCTGTTGGCGACAGCGGCGCCTATTCCGCGCTTCTGATCGCGCGGGATGCCTTCGACGTCCAGCGGTCGCTGTCCGTCGAGATCGCGGACCTCAGGCGCCGGCTCGACGAACGGCAGACCGTGGTACGCGCGGTGACGGTTCTCGCGGCGCGGGCAGGCAAGGACGATGCGGCGGCCTATGACCAGTTGCGGCAGATGGCGATGGCCTGGCGCGTCAGCTTCGAAGAAGCCGCGGCGCGCGTGGTCGCGCAGATGACGGACCGACAGGGCGAGAACGATGACCGACGCAACCGCGGCTGAGGCGCATATCCCCAAGGGCGCGCTCGCCCGGCTGATGCAACGAAAGCTCGCGCTTCTTGGGCTTGCCCTCATCATCATCGTCGTGGCAAGCGCCGTCTTCGCACCGCTCCTTGCCCCCTACGCCCCGGACGAACAGCATTTCGACGGGCTGACGCTGGAAGGCTCGCCGCTGCCACCGAACGAGACATTCCTCCTCGGCACCGACCTTCTCGGCCGCGACCTTCTCAGCCGTATCCTCTACGGCGCGCGGACCTCGCTCATCATCGGTGTGGCGGCGAACGGGCTGGCGCTTGTCATCGGCACTCTGATCGGCATCACCGCGGGCTTCTTCCGGGGCTGGGTCGGGGCACTCCTGATGCGGTTCACCGACCTTATGATGGCGTTTCCGGCGCTCCTTCTCGCGATCTGCCTCGCGGCGATCTTCCACCCCTCGCTCTGGATCGTCGCCGTCGTCATCGCGCTGGTGAACTGGGTCCAGACGGCGCGGGTGATCTACACGCAGACAAGCTCGCTCGCCGAGCGGGATTTCATCGCGGCCGAAAGGACGCTCGGTGCCGGCACGGGGCGGATCCTCTTTCACCATATCCTGCCGCATCTCGTGCCGACGATCATCGTCTGGGGCACGCTCGGGATCTCGACGACGGTGCTGCTGGAGGCGACGCTCTCCTTCCTCGGCGTGGGAGTTCAGCCGCCGACGCCAAGCTGGGGCAACATCATCTTCGAGAACCAGACCTACTTCCAGTCGGCCCCCTGGCTCGTCTTCATCCCCGGCGCGGCGATCATCCTGCTGGCGCTTGCCTTCAACCTTGTCGGTGACGCGCTTCGCGACGTTCTCGACCCGATGCAGCGGGGGCGCGACTGACATGGCCGCCTATCTTCTCCGCCGCCTGCTGCAATCGGCTCTGATCCTTCTCGGCGTCAGCTTCATCACCTTTGTCCTGCTCTACGTCTTGCCCGCCGACCCCGTGCGCCAGATCGCGGGACGATCGGCCACCGCCCAGACGGTCGAGAACATCCGGCGCGAACTGGGGCTCGACCAGCCCTTCGTCGTCCAGTACGCGCGGTATCTCGCCGGCATGGTGCAGGGCGATCTCGGCCGCAGCTACCTGCAAAAGACCGAGGTGGCCGAGCTGATCGCCTCGCGCCTGCCCGCGACGCTTCTCTTGATGCTCGGGGCGATCGTCTCCGAACTGGCCATCGGCCTGACGATGGGGATCTTCGCCGCGCTCAGACGGGGCACGACGCTCGACCACAGCCTGATGATGATGTCCTTCGTCACGGTCTCCGCACCGCAATTCGTCGTGGGCCTGCTTCTTCTCTACGTCTTCGCGGTCAAGCTCGGCTGGTTCCCGATCGGCGGCTACGGCACCTTCGCCCATCTCGTCCTGCCCTCGCTCACCCTCGGCATCCTCGGCTCGGGCTGGTACAGCCGGATGATGCGCTCCTCGATGCTGGACGTCTTGCGCGCCGACTTCATCCGCACCGCCCGCGCCAAGGGCCTTTCCCGCGCCCGCGTCGTCCTCGCCCACGCGCTGCCGAACGCGATCCTGCCGGTGATCGCCATGATAGGCATCGACATCGGCATCTTCATGGGTGGCATCGTCGTCGTGGAATCCGTCTTCGGCTGGCCGGGCATCGGGCAGCTTGCCTGGCAAGCGATCCAGCGCGTGGACATCCCGATCATCATGGGCGTCACGCTGGTCTCAGCCTGCGCCATCGTCCTTGGCAACCTTCTGGCCGACCTGATCGCGCCGTTCATCGACCCCCGCATCAAACTGAAATGACCAACAGGAGAGAGAGAATGAAAAGACTGCTTGCTTCGACCGCCGTCATGATCGCGCTGGCCATTCCGGCCCTCGCGCAGGACTACACGCCCGATCCGAACGCCCAGGCCGGCGGGTCCATCGTCATCACCTACAAGGACGACGTCGCCACACTCGATCCGGCCATCGGCTACGACTGGCAGAACTGGTCGATGATCAAGTCGCTCTTCGACGGCTTGATGGACTATGTGCCGGGCACCACGACGCTCCGGCCCGGCCTCGCCGAGAGTTATGACATCTCCGAGGACGGCCTGACCTACACGTTCCACCTGCGCGCGGGCGTGAAGTTCCACAACGGGCGCGAGATGACGGCCGAGGACGTCAAGTATTCGCTCGACCGCGTGACGGATCCCGCGACGCAATCACCTGGCGCAGGCTTCTTCGGCTCCATCGCCGGGTTCGAGAATGCAGGGCCTGACGGCCTTTCCGGCGTCGAAGTCGTCGATCCGGCGACGGTGAAGATCACGCTCTCGCGGCCCGACGCGACCTTCCTTCATGTCATGGCGCTGAACTTCGCCAGCGTCGTCGCGAAAGAGGCGGTCGATGAGGCCGGCGCCGATTTCGGCAAGAAGCCGGTCGGCACGGGTGCCTTCAAGCTTGGCGAATGGACGCTCGGTCAGCGGCTGGTGTTCGAGAAGAACGCCGATTACTGGCGCGACGGCGTGCCCTATCTCGACCAAGTGGTCTTCGAGGTCGGGCAGGAGCCGGTCGTGGCCCTTCTTCGCCTCCAGAACGGCGAGGTGGACGTGCCGGGCGACGGCATTCCGCCGGCGAAGTTCACCGAGGTCATGAGCGATCCGGCCCAGGCGGCGCGCGTCGTGCAGGGTGGCCAGCTTCACACTGGCTATATCACGCTCAACGTCACCACCCCGCCCTTCGACAATCTCGACGTGCGCAAGGCGGTGAACATGGCGATCAACAAGGAGCGGATCACCCAGATCATCAACGGCCGCGCCGTCCCGGCGACCCAGCCGCTGCCGCCGTCAATGCCGGGCTATACCGAGGGCTATGCCGGCTATCCCTATGACGTCGAGGGCGCGAAGGCGCTTCTTGCCGGGGCTGGCCTTGCCGACGGGTTCGAGACCGATCTTTACGTCATGAACACCGACCCGAACCCGCGCATCGCCCAGGCGATCCAGCAGGATCTTTCGGCCATCGGCATCAAGGCCAACATCCAGTCCCTCGCCCAGGCCAACGTGATCGAGGCCGGGGGTGCGGGAACCGCGCCGATGATCTGGTCGGGCGGCATGGCCTGGATCGCCGACTTCCCCGATCCGTCCAACTTCTACGGGCCTATCCTCGGCTGCGCCGGCGCCGGCGAAGGCGGCTGGAACTGGTCGAAGTTCTGCGACGAGGCGCTGGACGCCAAGGCGGTGGAGGCCGACAGCCTGTCCGACCCGGCCAAGGCCGAGGAGCGCCTGAAGCTCTGGTCCGACGTCTACATGGGTGTGATGGAAGAAGCGCCCTGGGTCCCGGTCTTCAACGAGGAGCGCTACACGATGAAGTCCGAACGCATGGGCGGCGAGGATGCGCTTTACGTCGATCCGGTCTCCATCCCCGTCAACTACGACTACGTCTGGGTGAAGCAGTAAGATGTGCAAGGCGTGTGACTACACCATCCACGGCGCGCAGCACCATTTCGGCTGGGACAATTCCCTGGCCCCGGCGCTGCGCGCCGAACCCGGATCGACGATCCAGTTCCACTGTCAGGACAGTTCGGCGGGCCAGCTTGGCCCGTCCTCGACGCTGCAAGACGTCGTCGACCTCGACTTCGGCAAGATCAACCCGGTTTCGGGGCCGGTCTACGTCGAGGGCGCCAAGCCCGGCGACGCGCTGAAGATCACCATCGAGGGCTTCACCCCAAGGGCGTTTGACGGCAAGGGCTTCGGCTGGACGGCGAACATCCCCGGCTTCGGCCTTCTTGCCGATCAGTTCGCGGATCCGGCGTTGACGATCTGGTCCTACGATCCCGATAGCCTTGCCCCGGCGCTTTGGGGAAAGGAGGCGCGCATCCCGCTGAAACCCTTCGCCGGCACGATCGGCAATGCGCCGGCCGAGGCCGGTCTGCATTCCGTCGTGCCGCCCCGGCGGGTGGGCGGCAATCTCGACATCCGCGACCTCGCGGCGGGCACGACGCTCTACCTGCCGGTGGAGGTGGACGGCGCCCTGTTCAGCGTCGGCGACACCCATGCGGCGCAAGGCGACGGCGAGGTCTGCGGCACGGCCATCGAAAGCCCGATGGACGTGGTCCTGACCCTCGATCTGGTGAAGGGCGAGAACCTCAAGACCCCGCGCTTCACCACCCCGGGACCGGTGACCCGCCACCTCGACGCGAAGGGCTACGAGGCGACGACAGGCATCGGGCCCGACCTGATGACGGCTACGCGCGACGCGGTGTCGAACATGATCGACCTGCTTACGGCTCAGCGGGGACTATCGCCGGTCGACGCCTACATGCTCTGCTCGGTCTGCGGCGATCTCCGCATCTCGGAAATCGTCGACATGCCGAACTGGGTGGTGAGCTTCTACTTCCCCCGGTGCGTCTTCGAATGAACCTTGCGCCCGACGCAGCGCTGAAAAGCCGGTCCGGGGCCGATCTGGCCCCGGATGCACCGCCCGTCCTCACGGTCGATCGGCTGACCGTCTCGGTCCGCAGCGAGGCGGGCGTCAAACCGCTCGTCTCGGAGCTGTCATTCAAGCTTGGCCGGGGCGAGACGCTGTGCATCGCGGGCGAAAGCGGCTCGGGCAAGTCGATCACCTCGCTCGCCATCATGGGCCTTCTCCCGCCGCCCGCCGTCCGGGTGACCGGCGGCCAGATCCACCTTGGGCAAACCGAACTGACAGCGCTCGGCGAAGCCCAGATGCGCGCGGTCCGCGGCGACCGGATCGCGATGATCTTCCAGGAACCGATGACCAGTCTCAACCCGGTCATGACCGTCGGCACCCAGTTGACCGAGGCGATCCGCGCACACGAAGCCGTTGGAAGGGCAGCGGCCCGCGCCCAGGCCCTCGCCGCGTTGAAGGCGGTCCGGCTCAGCCAGCCCGAAAGGCGTATGTCGCAGTATCCGCACGAACTCTCGGGCGGCATGCGCCAGCGCGTGATGATCGCCATGGCGCTCGCGCTCCGGCCCGAGGTACTGATCGCGGATGAGCCGACGACGGCGCTCGACGTGACCGTGCAGCGCGAAGTCCTCGACCTTTTGCGCGACCTTCAGCGCGAGACCGGCACCGCGATCATCCTCATCACCCACGACATGGGCGTCGTGGCGGAAATGGCCGACCGGGTGATCGTCATGCGCGACGGCAAGGTAGTCGAGGAAGCCGCGACCACTGATCTCTTCGCCAGGCCCTCCGCACAATACACGCGCGACCTGCTGGCCGCCGTCCCTCGCATGGGCCGGGGCAAGACGCGGGCCGAGGTCGCCGCGGCGCCCGTCGCGCGGCTTGCCGACGTGACCGTGCGCTTCCCGCTGAAGGGCGGCATCCTTGGTCGCACCACCCACCAGGTCCACGCCGTCGAACATGTCAGCTTCGACATCCGCAAGGGCGAGACTTTCGCGCTCGTCGGTGAATCCGGTTGCGGCAAATCGACGATCGCCAAGGCGATGGTCGGCCTCGTCCCGCATGAGGGGCAGATCGAGATCGGCGGCAGCCCGGTTTCGGCTACCCAAGGCCCCGCGATGAAGGCGCTGCGCCGCAAGATCCAGATGGTCTTCCAGGACCCGATGGCCGCGCTCGACCCCAGGATGACCGTGGGCGACCAGATCGCCGAGCCGCTCCTGATCCACGGCATCGGCGACCCCGCAGAACGGCGCGCCAGGGCCGCCGATCTCATGGGCCGCGTCGGCCTGACCGGCGACCAGCTCGGCCGGTATCCGCACGAGTTTTCCGGCGGTCAGCGCCAGCGCATCTGCATCGCCCGCGCCCTCGCCCTCAACCCCGGCCTCATCATCGCCGACGAAAGCGTCTCGGCCCTCGACGTGAGCGTGCAGGCAAAGGTGCTGGATCTCCTTCGCGAACTGCAAAAGGATTACGGCGTCGCCTTTCTCTTCATCAGCCACGACATGGCCGTGGTGGAGAACATCTCAGACCGGGTTGGCGTGATGTATCTGGGGCAGATCGTCGAGCTTGGCACCCGCGCCCAGATCTTCGGCAATCCGCAGCACCCCTATACACGTCGCCTGATCGAGGCGGTCCCGGTCCCCGACCCTGCTTTCAGGCGCCCTGTGTCGGCGCGACCGGCAGGCGAAGTTCCAAGCCCCGTCCATCCGGTCGGCGACGGACCGGTCAGGGTCAACCTGAAGGACATTGGCGAGGGCCATCTGGTCGCGCACCTCTGATCCATGGCGAAAACGGCGGCCCGGTTCAGACTCAGTTGCCGCGAGTGGAGCGGCAGCGTTCCGTGTTGAAGTAGATGTGGACCGAGGCGCGGGCGCCAGCGCGTCCCGCACGCGCATCGATGTAACCGACGAAGGAGTCTACCTGCTGCGCTTAACGTCCGCCTCCTTCGTTTGAGAACAGACCAGCCCCAAACTCCGGACGCTTCAGAGGTTCAGGCCGGGCTCAGGCTGGCTTTTTGGTAAGGGAGCGCCTGCAATAGTCCAATCGGCTTGCCATTCGACGTCAAAGTCCTGCTTAACATACCCCGCGAACCCATTGACCCGGGCAGCCACGACAGGATCGGCACTAGGCCGTGCGGGAAATCTCTGTAGGAGCGAAATGCGAATGCTACTGCGTGAAAAGCTCGATGAATTCCTGTCGGACAAAACGGGCGGTGCCAGACATTACATCTCGCGACGAAAAGCCAGAGGTCTGGGGCATGTCACCACGGCAAACCCGAAAATCTACAGCTTTGAAGAATTCAGCCGCGTTCACGGAACCTGGCACGCTGACGGCCCCCGCACGACACGTCGCGGCTTCATCGGCGCCCATTCCTACATAAATCGCTTCAGCTACGCTTGGGACGAAGTGTTCATTGGCCGGTACACGTCCGTAGGAAGCCGGGTAAGCCTTGGCGCGCCGAGGCATCCAATCAGCGCTTTGTCCACATCTCTCAGCCTATTTGACACATGCCGGGATTACACGGAGACGGAGTTGCAGAAAGTCAGGTCTTACAAGGACGACCGACGTTCGGTCGTGATTGGATCGGACGTGTGGATTGGCGATGGGGCAGTCATCATGCCAGGCGTCACAGTCTCCAACGGGGCCATCATCGGCGCGAACTCCGTCGTGACGAAAGACGTTGCCGCTCATGAAATTGTTGCCGGATCTCCTGCCAGGGTTATCGGTCGTCGATTTGACAAGGAACTTTCCGAGCGCCTGATAGCTTCGCAATGGTGGGAGTATCCGCATGACTTCCTGAGCCGGCTTCCCAAGGCGAACGTGTTTGAATTTCTGGAAGCTTTCGATGGTGTCAACGTGGATGCGGGCCATCTGGCCACCTACAAGATACGTCGCGCAAAGGATGCCTTCGCCGACTTTGTGAGAGCGCTTCGCTCTTAGGCGTCGGCTTCAAGGGGCGTCGCATCACCACCCAGCCCCTTGCCCTCCCTCAACGGAGGTTCTTCTGACAGTGCGCCCGCCAGAGATCAAGGGTCGCCGCCACGTCGCCGCCCGTCACCGTCGCAACCACGAGGCCGCCGCGCCGTCCGGTGACCAACAAGTGGCGTCCGGCCGTTTCGGGCAGGGCGAAGACCAGAATCCCGTTCGTTTCGAGCGTTCCAAGCAAAGCAAATCCGGGCGACAGCAGGTTTCCGAGCGAGTTCTCGATCCAGTCGACGACAAACGCGACCTCGTCCTCACCGCCAAGGATCAACGAAGACTCGTCGCCGTCGATCAGGATCGCGGCCTGCAACATTGGCTGGAGCGCGTCGAGGAACGCCTCGTGCGACGTGACCTCGCCGGTTTCGGGCACGGTCCCGTCGGGCAGACCTGCCGCCTCGGCGATCGACGCCGGATCGACGCCGCTCCGCGCAGGATCCGTTTCTCCGCCGGTCGGTTCCGAGGTCAGGGAGAACCCGGAGCCTCTTTCGCAAAGCCCTACGAAGAGGCTGGAAAGCACCGGCACGGTGTCGGCCGCCAATTCATCGCGGTCAAACAGCGCCGCCTGCTCTGCCGGTATGCCCGGGGGTGCCGGCGCCAGCAACCGCACCAGCCGCCGGCCAGCCACCTCGCAGCGCAAGCGCGACCCGTCGTCGAACTCGAAACCGAGGTGCTGACCGAGCACCGCGAAATCGACCTGTTCGAGGATGCGCACTACGCCGTCCTGCGCGGACCTGTACTCAACCCGATCCGATTGCGCCGTTCCGTCCCGCGCCGAACGCCTGAGCGTCGCCTTCACCCGCTCGAAATTGCTCATTGCGCGGCCCCTCCGCCGGCAAGGGCCGCGCGGGCGTTTTCGATGAGCGTTTCGACAGCGACCTCGGCCGCGCAAATGCAACACAAAGCTTCGTTCGGTTCTGCCAGGTTCCGGAAGAAGCTCCGGCTTCCCGTCGGAGACATAAACAGCACATGGTCGACCTGCCCCTCGCCTTTTGGGGCCGCATCGAACAGGTCGGCGGCGCAGCCGCAAAGCGCGTCGAGGTATTCCTGCGGGAAATGCAGGGCGCCGTCGGAACTGAGCACGGTCCGCGAATCCAGATCCACGTAGATCGCGAGTTCGCAATCCGTGACCTTGCGGCGAAAGGCGTTGAGCGCAGTTGGGGTCATCGGCCGGCCGATTGGGTTCCTCTGGTTTCAGCGCGCGATCTTGCGTCAACCGGTCGGTTGCGACAACCCCGGACTGCCGGGGCCCGTGCGGTTAGATCAACGAACCGGATGCAGCGCGCCGGGGCCTTTGGCTTTGTGCCTGCCCGCCCGGTCGCACCACGACTCGCCTCGGCACAACACGGCCGACCGGCGCTTCCTCTCCTGCCCCGGGGATGGCGGCAGTATCGACCGGCCCGGATGCGTCGGCGTCGGCGTGGTCGTGCGTGTCCCCAACGGGTGCGGGCGCAACAGGGGCCGGCTCAACGGTTGCGGACTGAACTGGCGCGGCCCCAACGGGTGCGGCACGGAGTTGCATGGGAGCCTCCGCCTCGACGTCTTCGGGTTCCACGGGTTTCGCGGCGAACAGGTCTGACGGATCGGTCTTCGGTTCGAAGGCGAGCCCCCGTTCGACCTCCGCGATGATCTCCTCCAGCCCTGAAAGGATCGCCTCCAGACCCGATGATCGCCAGGCGTCCGGGTCGTCGTCGGCGTCTTGGGCCTCGATGAGCGAAACCGGAATGACCGCCCGAAACATGGGGCCCGCCTCCCGGTGCACGCGGTTCACCAAGCGCTGCCGGTCTGCTTCGGACAACACCTTGTCGATGCGGGTGATCAGAAGCAGACTTCGCGGGAACAAGCGCCCGGGCGCTTCCTCCCACAACGCCGCCTCGGACTGGCGCCACGCCTGGGTAGCGGGCGTGCACCAGATCACCGCGTCGGCCATCGGCAACATGCGCTGCCAGATATCTTCGGTGATGCTCGGGTCGGAGCTGCCCGGCATGTCGATGATGTCGCAAACTTCGAGAATGTCGGCCGCCACGAACTTCCGGATTGCGCGGGTGTTGCGGATCGAAATCGCCCCGACCTGATCGGAATCGAGCGGTTCTTCCGACCCGTCCATCGCGATACGGAGTGCGGGGCCGTCGCCCTGCGCATACCAGACCGGCGGCATCTGCGTCGCCGTCACCTGCACGGGCGAATAGTCATCGTTCATCAGAAGGTTTGCCAGCGTGCTCTTGCCTGCGGAGAATTCGCCCATCAGGACGATCCGGGGTTTCCGGCGCAACACCGGGTTCACCGAGGTGAGTTCGGCCGTCATTCTGCAGCCCTCCATTCGCTTCGCGGTTTCAATTCGGACAGGAACACGACGGTGTCGTTGAGCGTGTTCCTTCGATCCGTTGCGGCCGCTTCGGCGCGTTGCCTTAGCTTGTCGACCCCGATCTCGGTCTGGTTCGCGAGATCGAGAAGGTGCGACCGCTGGGCGTCAATGAATTCCGCGAGGATTTGCCTCGCGGCTTGGGAATAGGTTTCCGCGTGATCGGTGCGCAGAGATACCAGGAAGGGCTCGATTTCGGCGTCGATCAGCGCAGAGTATTCCTCGGCAAACTTCTCGTAGCTTCTCCGGCGGCGCCACCAGCTCGTCCACCAGTTTCCTTTGACATCCAGCGCAATCGTGCTGCCGAGGATGACCGGCGGAGGCGGATTTTGCACCACAGGGGCCTCGATCTCCACGGTGTCTTCGGAAATCTGGAATGCCCTGACATAGAGGGTCCGGACTTCGTCGGCGGTGGTCGCGAAGATCTTCTCGCTCGTATTGACCGCCTTTGCCGAGAAGACCCGGTAAGCCGAACTGAGAAGGAGCCGCAGGCCGGCCGGATCGTACTGCCAGATCTCGTGATCGCCGTAGTCTTCGAGGTGGCGGATCAGCGAGGCCGTGGCGCGGCCGAGGAAGGACCGGCGCGCGCCCGAGAGTCGGCTGTCGAGCCCCGCTATCAGCTTGTCCATCTCGGCGTCGAGAAGGCCGAGGTTGCGCGCGGCGATGGCGTCGAGTTCGCGTCCAATATCGGCGGGCGCGACGGGCTTGACCGCATCGCCGTCGATCCGTTTCGCCGTGACCTGCCGCGACGCTTCGATGCTGGTCGCGATGTTCCGCGCCGAACGCACGATACGTTCCTCGAACTCGGCGCCCTCGCCGGAATCGATCCGGGAGGAGATCGCCGCGCAGAGCGCCGGAATGCCCGAGATCGTCCAGATCGTCTCGTGCACCGATCCCGGAACCACGCCCGAGGTCAACTTGTGTTCTGCCCAGTCGACCAGCGCCTTCGAACTTGCCTTGCCTAGATCCTTGTAAGCCTGGGACAATGCGTGGACGGCCCAGAACGCGCTGCCGAAGATGATTTCCGCATCGGTCGGACCATTGAGCGCTTCGAGGGTGGCAACGATGCTCTTGCGGATTTCTTCCGTCTCTCGAACGGGATCGTTCAGTTCGTCGATCCGGTTGACGAAGATGATCACCTCGCGCGACCGGATGTTGGAGATCAGGCGGATCAGAGCCATATCGACCGTCGACAGGGTCTGGTGCGCCGACAGCACGACGACGCACAACCGGCTCTCGCGGATGGCATTGACGGTGATCTGCTCGCGGATCATGAACGTGTCGTTCACACCGGGCGTGTCGCGAATGCAAAGCCGATGCGGCAAGTCCGGCTGCCCGAGATAGAGGTCGGCCGATTTCGTGATGTCGGCGAACCGACCCTGTTGCTGATTGGCGCCGCCGTGGTCGCCGGTATCGTCACCGAGGCAGACGTAGCGCTGCACCAGTTCCTCGTCGAGATAGCCGTATTCGTGCTCCTGCCCCATGAGCATCTCGAACTTCCGACCGAGCCTTTGGCGCGATTTCTCGCGCATCTCCTCGAGTTGCCGCCGCACCTTCTCGAGTTCCTTGTGGGCGCCTGCGCGGGCCGCAAGTTCACCCACGCGCCCTCCCCGGTTGAGCAGCCGCGCCCATTCCTCTTCGTCGAAAAAGCGGAACTTCGCCTTTCCCGAACCCTTGCGTGTCGCAGGATCGAGGTGGAGCGACGTCACGACCGAGGTCCACGGGTTGATGTCGGCTGGCAAGAGACCGGGCCAGCCCGCCAATGCGTTCACCAGCGTGGTCTTGCCGGCCTTCACCTGCCCGATCATCGTTACCGAAGGCTCGAAGCTCCGGATCTGGCGCTTGAGCTTCCGTGTCGCGGCGCGGGCTGTGTCTCCGCCGGCATCGGCGATCGCGTCCACCGCCGTGTCGAGCTTCTGGAGTCGCTCCGCGAAAGACTGCAATCCGGAAAACGCCGACCGGATCAGGTCGCCCTCAGTAGCTTCGACGGCCCCTGCGGCGTCTCGTTCGGCTGTCATCGTCGATCTCCTCAATTCGGGGGCATTGCGGAACGCACCAGGCGCGCCTCGAACGCGGAACGCAGTTGAAGCAGGAGCGCTGCAGCGTCCTGCGCCTGCTCGGGACCGCCCTCAATCTGGAGCAGCGTCGCCATGTCGGAGGCGTCGTCGATCATCCCCCGGAGCGCCACCACCGGCTCTTCGTCGTCTGGCCAGTCCGCAGCGCGGTCCCGAAGCCCGTCAGTAATGTCACGGCAGCGTTCCAAGACTTCGCCCGCCCAGTCGGATGATTCCGCGTCGTGCCATTCCAACGCCTCGAACAGGTCGCGCGATGTGCGCCTGAGATAGATGAGCGGTTCGGACAGAAGTCCGACGATGTGGGCCGCCCCGGGCATCTCGGGCTGATCCGCCTTCGCAGGAGGCAGGTGATCGACATCGACGGGCGACGGGTCCGGCTCCGGCCTCGGCGTGACGATCGCTTGGCCGCACTGGCGCAGCAGCAATCGTGCGGCATCCAGGTCCTCTTCCACGGCATCATCGATATCGGCGGCGAGGGTTTCGAAGAGCCTTTTTGCACTGGCCTTCATGTCTCCACCATCAGGCCCGCGATTGGCAGTCCCGACCGGCAGGAACATCACACGCTCGAATTCCGGCGGTGTTCGATGGCGCAGGTCGCCGGCCTCGGCTTCCGATGCGAAGGCCAGGAGATAGGCGTGGTTCTTCAGTTCAGGCGCGGCCGCATTCCATATCCGCGCTTCGAGCGGGGAGAAGTTGCGGGTGCACCAGAGGGCAAACTCGATCCGGCGTGCCGCCCAGCGCAGAGCGGCGGACTGTTCTTCCGCATCCTCGCTGGCCGCAAGGTGCAGAAACGTTATGCGCCGCAACGCATCGAGCGGAACGCCAATCTTCAGGAACACCGCTCCCTGATCGAGAAGGTCGGCGCGTGGCATTCCTTCGGCGGCGAGCGTGCTCCCGTCGGCCAGGGTTGCCCTCGTGTAGGGTTGCTCGGCAAAGCCGATCTCGATCGTGGGCCATGTCATCCGTTCCGGCAGCACCTCGATCCCGAGGAGCGCGCCGAGAAGACGCTTGCGCTGCCCGGTTTCGAACCCGATCAGCCCCACGCGGATCGGGCGGCGCAGTTTTTCGACGAGCTGCTCGCAGCTGCGGGCAATCCGGGGCGGTATCGCCGCCGACCCGAGCACGGCCTCGAGGTCTTCCAGTGCCTTCCAGCTGCGGGGAGCGAGCAATGCCACGTCGTCAGTTCCTTGTTCCGAGGCGCCGTGCCGGTGCAAGCGCGCCGGTCCATGCCCGCAATATGGTCGCCGGCGACAGCCAGGCAGCCGGCGCCAATCGCCGTTCGGCCGCCGTATCGGTTGCCTTCAGCACGACCACCGAGATGTTGTCTTGTTCCGGGTCGGCCAGCCCTGTGACACCCGCCATCAGGGCGCTGGCAATGGAGGCGCTAAGCTCGCTGCTTGTCCGCGAGAGCACCGCCGCGATCCGTTCGTCGGGGAGGAACTGCAGCCCGTCGCTGGCCACCAGAACCAGATCGCCGTCCCGCAACGTGAAAGGCTGATCCGGGCAATCAATCGCAGCGATCGCCTCGCCGATCAGGGCGGAGGTCAGGCAATTGCGCTGAGGGTGATTGCGGCCCACTTCCGGGTCCATCAGTCCCTCTCTCACCATCAGGTCGATCTGAGGAGCCAGCGAGTGGTCGTCGTTCAGGCGCGTGAGCTGGCCGTCGCGAAACAGATAGAGCGGCGAATCCCCGACCGACAGCCAGAAGAGACGGTCCTCGATCACCACGACCAGGATCACCGTGCCGCCCATGCCGGCGGTCTCGGGCGCCGCATCGATCCGGGCGCGGATGCGGTGGTTGGCGACCTCTGCCGCATGGCGCAGCAGGTCCGGTATTTCGCCCTCGGCCAAGTCGGGATCGGCCATTCGCAGGGTCAGCTCGGCGAAGATCTCGGCGACGATGATCCGGCTTGCAACGTCCCCAGCGGCATGTCCGCCCATGCCGTCCGACAGCACCGCGAAGCCGATCTCGGAGCCCTGCGAAAACGACGTCGCGAGCGCGTCCTCCTGACGCGACCGCGCGCCGAGGCACAGCGCCGAAGCGGCGTCGATCGCCATCTCAGCTTTCCCGGTCATCGGTTTCCTGCCTGTCTTCCGTCGAACCCCAGGTGAAATCCGGCCCGCACAACGCCACGAAACGAAGGGTCGTCTTGCCAATCCGGATCAGGTCCGCATCTGCGAGGTCCTCGGTTGCCAAGACCGGGTTCCCGTTTCGGCGTACGATGTTCGACTTGCCGCCATGGCCTACGAAGAACCTGTTCTGTTCGTCGTCGTAGGCGACCAAGGCATGGTTCTCGCGCGAGACGCTGGTATCGCCGAAATCCAGGCAGACCGTCTGGTCGGCGCCGCGGCCAATGGTCGAGACGCCCGCGCCGATCGTGAACGACGCACCCCGTCCCGGGCCGTCCACGACCACGAGCCAGCCGGCCGGATACTGGCCCTTCGTGGACGGCGCCGCCCGTTCGGCGGCGAACACATCGTTTTCAACGCCGCCGGCATGAAAGCCGATGATCCGCGTCTTCACCCGCGCCGCGCTGCTGGGCGCGGGTGCTTTGGCTGTATCGCGATCCAACCCTGCTCGGTCTCTTGCGACTGGCGTTTCATCCCCATGCCGGCCGTCAAGTGCGCGCCGTGGGGGTTTTTGCGGCAACGGCGCGGCATCGTCGTCTGGCCCACCAGCGTCTATGTCCCATATCTGCTTTTTCGGGGCCGAACCGGCGGGCGCGCTGACCTGCTCGGCCGTCTCCTCATGCGGCGGATCGGCAGGCGTCCCAACTGCAGGCTCTCCGGCACCCTCGGGCTCTTGGAGTTTCGTGCGCAAGGCAACGAGATCGTAGAAATCGGAAACCTGCTCTGCATCATTCTTGTCGCGTTGCTTCTCCGGCGGCGGCAGAGGCCGTTTGCGCACGATGACGTCTTTCAGATATCTCACCTTCTCACCTCTTTCAGTCTTGGGCCGACGGTGACCCCGAAGATGCGCAGAACAATCGAACCGGCGAAGAACCGGCCGAACGCGGTGTCGGGGCGCTCCGGGCTTTCGAGCTCTTCGATTTCAAGTTGATCGTCCGGTTCGTCGACCGGCACGACGTTCCACATCGAAGACGCGGGAATGTCCGCGTAGGCTTCCGGCTCCGGATCGGTTTTGACACGAGCGGCTTTTTCGGGCGGTGCGCTGGCGCGCCCGGCAGCCGCGAGAACCTGTCCGGCCGTCACGCCCGGCCCAGGCCGCGACGCGGCGGCGTCACGCGGCGGCTCCGGCGGCGCGGCGGGCAGGTCAACCGGAGCATGGTGCTGTGAATCCTGCACGAGCTGCGCTATTCGCTTCTCCATGTCGCGGTCGTTGCGCGCCTGTTCCAAGAGAAGGCGCTTGCGGCGCTCAATATCGATCAGGTCGCGCCACTCCCTCGCATTCTGGAGCCTTTCGGACGGAAAGATGCTGAGGCAACGGTTGATAGCCTCGAGGAAAAAGCGGTCATACCCCTTGGCCGTTTCAGCGGTCAGCGGTTCCAACGGGTCCTTCAACTTCTTCGCCGCCGCGGCAAGCCGCACCTGGCTGCTGGGCGGGGCCGTGCCCGATACCAGGTGATAGAACGTCGCGGCCAGCGCGTAGAGATCGCTGGAGCACGCCTGTTCGCTGCCGGCAAGGTAGAATTCCTGCGGCGAGTAGCCATCCTTGACGGTCAGAACCTTCGAGAGCACCCGGCTTACGCGCGTCGCGCTTTCCCGTGCCGCACCAAAATCGATCAGGACAGGCGAATTGTCGGCCTCGAGCAGGATGTTGTCGGGTGAAATGTCGCGGTGAAGGATGTCGTTGTCGTGCATGTAGGCAACGGCATCGAGCACCTTGATCAGCAGGTCCTTGATCTGTTCGGGGCCCAGCCGGCCCGGCTCCGCCTCGATCACCTGCAGCAGATCGCGCCCGTCGATGAAGTCGAGCGCCATGTAGGCGGTGTCGTTGTCTTTGAATATCTGGTGAACGCCGACGATGTAGGGATGCTGCAGCTCCGAAAGGGCGCGCGCTTCCTTTTCAAAGAGCTCGAGGATCTTACCGAATTCCTGCTCCCCGCCTTTCGAGCGAAGCCGCACGGTTTGCCGCGTGCGGCAGCATATCGCTCCGGGGAAGCACTCCTTGATGACGATCTTTCGGCCGAGGCTGTCGCGCGCGAGATAGGTGATCCCGAATCCGCCCGAATTCAGATAGGAGTCGATCGTGTATTGCCCGCCGCACAGTTCCGTTCCCGGCGACAACTCGTCCCCGAAGATATCGGGTTGACCGACAACGTCTATGTTCGGCGACTTGTCCAATTCTGTTCCCTGGGTGAGTGGCGACAGAAATGCTCAACCTGAAGGCCGTCAACTATTCGACACACTCGTCAGGAAATGTGCCCGAAAGATGGCAACAAACTGGTGAATGTTGGCCGCCCGAGAACAAATTCGGAAAAACTCTTGGGATTGATGCGCGTCGCTTGATGGGCTCGGGATCGGTTATGTCTTATTGAATTCATCTCGTGAATTCAGCGAAATGGCCGGAGTGCTACTAAATTGCAGTCGGGTCGAAGTGTCCTTTCCCCAACTCCCACGGAACTCGCCGGCGGGCATTGGCGACGAAGCGGACAAGCAGATGCGAACTGGCCTCTAATAGAGCAGCATCGTCGTCCCTTATCCCGCGCAGAGACCGCGCCAAACGGGCAGAGTTGCGGCGCAGACTGCAGGCGGGCAATTGACCTTCCCCCCAAGGTCCGGGCCATGCCCCGCCTCTAACCAGGTTCCTCTGACCGAAACCAATGTCAGCCTCAAGCCGAATAATGGGTCTGGAGCCTGGGAAACAGCAGCACCAAATACTCCCGGAACGCCTCCGACTGGCGCGCAGCCATGCCAGGGTTTCCATAGGCTCTCTGCAGGATCAGCCCGCCCTCGATCACCGAAACGAATAATTCAGACAGTCGCTTTGCCGTTACTGGTCGCACCGGTGGGTGGCGGTCGATCACCTCTTGAAACTTTCGGATGTACATCGCGGTCCAGACCCGAAGCGTCTCGGCCACAAAACCCTTCACGTCATTCTCGAAGTGATCATCCTCATAGGTGTAGAGCGCGTACATGCAACCCTTCGGCGGGTTCTTGGGATCGCAGAGATAGACCTCGAAGTCGGTCAGGAACTGCAACAGCTGATCCATTGGTTCGTCATGAGCCGCCTCAGCCCGCGCGAGGAGCGTGCGGAACATCTTCATGTCGCCGTCGGCGTACCAACGCATTAGCTGGTTTGCCAGATCGGCCTTGGACTTGAAGTGGTGGAAGAAGGCGCCCTTTGACACGCCGGTTTCCCTGAGAATGTCGTCGACAGATGTGCCGGCAAAGCCCTTCCGCATGACGAGGGCTTTGGCCGCTGTCAGGATCTTCTCTCTCGCCTGAGCGCCTTTTGGGGTCATATCTGCATTTTCCAGTGCGTTAAGTCTGTTTATAATAGACAGGCCGCGTGAAGAAAACCACCCGAAAAACGTGTGTTTCATTCGTGTTTCAGGAAAACCCGTCGCCTGAAACCATCGAAACCCGGCTGCATCTATCTCAAGAACAGACCAAATGGTACGCATTTAACAGACCAAATAGTCTGTAAATGACGGAGCTGACCATGACCTCGCTAATTGAACATGCCGCCGACGTGCCGCTGGCGCCTCTGTTCGCAACCGCCGGTCTTGCCGCGCAACTGGTCTGGCCGTTGTTTCGAAAGCGCGAGACGATGCTGAGCGTACAGCTCGGCGCCTCTTGCTGTTACGCCGCGACCTACGCGCTTCTGGCGCAACAGACGGCGACCGCGATCTGCCTGACGGGGGCGATACAAACAAGTGTCGCGCTTCTGGCGGGCGACCGCCGCTGGCTGCGCAAGCTGGGATACGTGTTCCTGCCGGCCGTGCTGGCGATCGGCGCGCTCACCTATGCGGGCCTGCCCACGATCCTCGCCGTCACGGCCTGCTGCCTGACCATGATCGGCCGGCTGCAATCCGAAACGCTGGCGATGCGTCGCGTCCAGATCAGCGCCACGCCGTTCAACGCGACCCACGACATCCTCATAGGCGCCTGGCCCTGTGTCGCAGGAGCGCTTGTGACGTTCTGCATCGCCTTCTCGGCGCTTCACCGCGAACAGCGCGAAATCCGCGCGGATGCGATAGCGCCCTGAACCCGATCCCGGCCGGACCGGGGACTGTCCGGACCCATCCCATCATCAGCAAAGGAGTAGAAAGATGGAGAACCAAACCAAAAAACTGGCGATTGTCGTCTCTCGCGGTCTCGACGACGAGCGCGCGACCGTGGCCTTCACCATCGCCAACACGGGCATCGCCTCCGGACAGCAGGTGACGCTGTTCATGGTCAGCGCGGGGGTTGACGTCGTGCGCAAGGGGGCCGCCGACAACGTTCGTATGAATCCCTTCGATCCGCCGCTGAAGGAGTTGATCGACAAGTTCCAGGCGGGCGGCGGCCGGATCCTCGTCTGCCCGCCCTGCGCCAAGGTGCGCGGCTACGCCGAGGGCGACTTCATCGACAGCGTGCAGGTCGTCGGCTCGCCCGCTCTCCACGCCCTCATCCTCGACGGCGCCGCGACCCTGAGCTTCTGAGATAAACCCGAGACAAGGAGAAAGACCCATGACTTCCTGCAGCAACACCGGCGTCGTCGAGCATTCCGTCGCCACAGTGATCACCGTTTCCGAAGCGCAAGCCTTCCACGGACGTGCCGGCGTCGAGTTCATCGATCCGCGCCCAGCCGAGGCCATCGCGGCGACAACGGGCAAAATTGCCGGCGCCCGGATCGTCCCACTCGCCGATATCGAGGCAGGCACCCTGCCACCGGCCTTTGCCGACCGCTCGATCCACGTCGTGGCGTCCTGCCAGGCAGGCCCAATGGCGTCCCGAGCAGCGGCGGCCTTCGCGAAGCTGGGCTTTGCCCGGGTCAGCTGGATCGAAGGCGGAACCCAAGCCTGGGTCGAGGCCGGTCTGCCGACTGTGCGTTGACCCCGGGCGTTCGTCCCGAGACACCAGGAAAGCGCCGCCGCGACCGTGGCGGCGCCAAGCCTCCCCCAGCCCCGCTGCCGGTCCCGCGCACCGAAACCATTGAAACAGACCGCGCAATTCCGCTGAAACGCAGCGGCCCTAGACCTTCTGTCCATCGGGCGAACGGATTGCCCGCCAACCCCAGAAGACAGACAGGAGATCTAAAAATGACCACCGCTACTCTCGAAAAGCCTGCCGAGGTCGCGATCAACGGCGTTGACATGCCGACCTTCGTCGCCACGCTC
>JBNKFC010000203.1:0-2025 GCA_050289105.1 Paracoccaceae bacterium
CTCAGGACCGCGCGTCCCAGGCGTAGCGCTGCGCCCGCCCGTCGACATCCGTCCGCTGCATATGCAGCTTCGGCTCCACCTTCGGCCGGTTGACGATGAAGGACATCATCACCGTCTCGAAGCCACGTTCGGAATGGAAGGCATTGATGCGGATATAGGCATCGCCATGCGCCTTGCGGCACTCGTCGAGTTCCATCATCACGCCCTTCGCGTCGCGCAGGTCGAACATCGGGTTGCCCCACATTTCCCAATAGGTGTTCCGCGGATGCGGGTCGTCCGTATATTCCAGCCCGACGGCCCAACCCTGACCGAGGATATACTCGACCTGCGCCGTGATCTGGACATCGTCGAGATCGGGCAGGAAAGAAAAACAGCCTTGAGTAATACGCATGGTCTTTCTCCTCACATCGCGACCGAGGCGGTCGGAACGAAGTCCGACGTGTCGGTCGAAGTGTAGTTGAAGGTGATGTTGCCCCAGGTTTCGAGCGCGGCTTCGAGCGGCTTGCACCACTTCGCGGCGGCCCTGAGAATCTCCGGTCCTTCGTTCTTGATGTCGCGGCCTTCGTTACGTGCCAGAACCATGGCCTCCAGCGCCACGCGGTTCGCCGTTGCGCCCGCCTGGATTCCCATCGGATGGCCGATCGTGCCGCCCCCGAACTGCAACACAACGTCGTCGCCGAAGAGGTCCAGAAGCTGGTGCATCTGGCCGGCATGGATGCCGCCCGAGGCGACCGGCATGACCTTCTTCAGGTCGGCCCAATCCTGCTCGAAGAAGATGCCGCGCGGCAGGTCGACCGCGTTAACCCGCTCGCGGCAGACGTTGTAGTAGCCCTGCACCGTCAGGGGGTCGCCTTCCAGCTTACCGACGGCCGTGCCGCAGTGGAGGTGATCCACACCGGCCATGCGCAGCCACTTCGCGATGACGCGGAAGCTGATCCCGTGATTCTTCTGCCGCGTATAGGTGCCGTGGCCGGCGCGGTGCATGTGCAGGATCATGTCGTTGGCCCGGCACCAGTTGGAGATCGACTGGATCGCCGTCCAACCGACGATAAGGTCGACCATGACGATGACGGAGCCGAGCTGCTTGGCGAATTCCGCCCGCGCATACATCTCCTCCATCGTGCCGGCGGTGATATTGAGGTAGTGGCCCTTGATCTCGCCGGTCACGGCCGTGGCCTTGTTCACCGCCTCCATGCAGTAGAGGAACCGGTCGCGCCAGTGCATGAAGGGCTGCGAGTTGATGTTCTCGTCGTCCTTCATGAAGTCGAGCCCGCCCTTCAGCCCCTCATAGACGACCCGGCCGTAGTTCTTGCCCGAAAGGCCGAGTTTCGGCTTCGTCGTCGCGCCCAGCAGGGGTTTGCCGAACTTGTCGAGCCGCTCGCGCTCAACCACGATACCGGTGGGCGGGCCCTTGAAGGTCTTCACGTAGGCGACCGGGAACCGCATGTCCTCCAGCCGCGCCGCCATCAGGGGCTTGAACGAGAAGACGTTGCCGATGATCGACGCGGTGACGTTGGCGATGGAGCCTTCCTCGAAGAGGATCAGGTCGTAGGCCACGTAGCAGAAATACTGCCCCGGCTGCCCCGGCACCGGCTCCACCTTGTAGGCCTTGGCGCGGTACTGGTCGCAGGCGGTCAGCCGGTCGGTCCAGACCACCGTCCAGGTGGCGGTGGAGCTTTCGCCGGCAACGGCGGCCGCAGCCTCGATCGGGTCGACACCTTCTTGCGGCGTGATCCGGAACAGCGCGAGGATATCGGTGTCCTTCGGCTCGTAGTCGCCGTCCCAATACCCCATCTGCGCGTATTTCAGGACGCCAGCCTTGTAGCGTTCCTTGCCCTTGATTTCCTTTGGATTGCTTTGCTTGTTCATCTGGTGTCCTCCTCTCAGGGGGTGTGCCGCGCGGGATCAGGCCGCGCGGTCGGCAGCGATACGCGGGTCAAGCGCGCCCGAGGCGTAGCGCTTGGCCATGTCGTCCAGGCTCACGGGTTTGATCTTTCCGGCGTTGCCGGCGGTGCCGAACCGTTC
>JBNKFC010000204.1:0-2700 GCA_050289105.1 Paracoccaceae bacterium
CGACGAACTGCTGGATCGCATCCCGTTCGAGCGGGTCAAGGAACGCTTGCAGGCGGCGGTCGAAGCCAAGATCGACATCTTCCGCCGGCGCATCCGGCTGGACGGTGATCTTGACCTGCAACAACGCCAGAAACTTCTTGAAATAGCTGACAAATGCCCGGTTCACCGCACGCTCGAAAAGGGCGCGAAGGTGGAAACCCGGCTGGTTCAGGCGGCGGGCGCGTAGTCGGTGCGCATGGTGTAGTCCTTGCGCGGTCCCTTCACCACCCAGTCCGCACGCCAATGTGGCCAGCGGCCAAAGTCATATCGCACGCGATAGTCGTCGGGATCGCAAAAGTGCCGCGCCGAAGGATCGGTGGCGTCGAAGTCGTGAAAGGGTCGGCCGTCCGCATGCTCGACGATGATCCGCCCGCCCGACTCGCGCCAGAGGTAAGACCGCGCCGCCGTCAGCGCCGGCCCGGAGCCGAGCCGCAAGAGACCCTCTTCGCGATAGAGCAGTCCCGACGCGACCGGGGAAAAGACGGCCTCGCCCTCGAAGACGCCCTCGGCCCCCGCCAACCGATCGTCGATCGCCCGCTTCACAAGCCACCTGCCCTCGAAATCGCTCAACCGCACAATCTGCCCGCGCTTCTGTCTAAACCGAACGAAGTCTAGGTGCCCCGCGTCCCGCCCGCAATCGGCGCCAGCCTGCCGATTGCCAATCCGGCAACACCTGCCCATAGTGCCGGCACTCGCCCCAATGGCGATGCATGGCGGTCAAGTGGTTGCGTTGGAACCAAAAATCTATCTGCTCTCCTGCATCAGGAACGAAGGCCCGTTTCTCCTGGAATTCGTGGCGCATCACCTTGTGGTCGGGTTCAACCGCATCTTCATCGCGTCGAACGACTGCGATGACGGGTCCGCGCGCCTGCTCTCGGCCCTCGACGCGGCAGGATACGTCTCCCATCTGGCGCACAAGGTGCCCCCCGGAAAGGTCCCGCAGATCCAGGGCTATGCAAGGCTCCGCGCCGCCTACGATATCGACGCAGCGGACTGGCTGATGATGCTCGATGCCGACGAATTCCTGAACGTCCATGTCGGCGACCACAGCGTCGGCGCGCTGGTCGAAAGGGCGCCGGCCGAGGCCGATATCATCGCGCTCAACGCCGCGACCTTCGGCAGCGGCGGCCATCTGCGCTGGCAGCCGGGCCCGGTCACCAAGATGTTCCAGTTCCGCCACGAGACCGGGCACCGGACAAATGGAGACATCAAGACGCTCACCCGCAGACCAGCGGAGTACGGGGCAATCCACAACCACTCTCTCGTGCACTATCGGGGCGCGAAACGACCGCTCACGGTGATGCGCGGCGATGGCAGTCTCTTCGACCTCGACCCCGAGCGCCCGCTCTGGCAGCAACTCCGCCGGTTCCCCCGACGCGACATCCGCCACGACTGGGCGCAATACAACCACTACGCCGTGAAGACGCTGGACGCCTACCGCCTCCGGCAGGAGCGCGGCCGCGGAGCCGCGCCGCGGGGCGGGCCGAACCTGCGCCACGACGACGCCTATTTCGCCGAGCGCGCCCTCGCCGCCCGGCGCGACACGACCATCCTCCGCTATGCCCCGGCGCTCGCCCGGATGATGGCCGAGATGATGGCCGATCCGGCGATCCGGCGATGTCAGGAAGAGGCAGAAGCGATCTTCGCCAGACGGCTCGATCACGCGGCCCGAAACGCGGGCTCCTGAGCTGCCGGCCGCGGGTCGCAGATACCCCCGCCGCGAAAGTCAGAGCCCCGTTTGGGTCCGGATGCCATAATCTCCGCCCACCTTCTTGCCAGTGCAGTCGGCGCGGTCTAGGACACGCCCGCGCGCCCCGTCACAACGGAAAGGTCCCGACCCGATGATCCCCCGCTACTCCCGCCCCGAAATGGTCGCCATCTGGTCGCCCGAGACCAAGTTCCGCATCTGGTACGAGATCGAAGCCCATGCCTGCGACGCACAGGCCGAACTCGGCGTGATCCCGAAGGCGAATGCCGAGGCGGTGTGGAAGGCCAAGGACGTGGAGTTCGACGTCGCCCGGATCGACGAGATCGAGGCGGTGACGAAGCATGACGTGATCGCCTTCCTGACGCACCTCGCCGAGCATATCGGGTCGGAAGACGCGCGCTTCGTCCATCAGGGCATGACCTCGTCGGACGTGCTCGACACCACGCTGAACGTCCAGCTCGTCCGCGCCGCTGACATCCTACTGGCCGACATGGACCGCGTCCTCGCCGCACTGAAGAAGCGCGCCTATGAACACAAGGACACCGTCCGTATCGGCCGCAGCCACGGCATCCATGCCGAACCGACGACGATGGGCCTCACCTTCGCCCGCTTCTATGCCGAGATGGACCGCAACAAGAACCGGTTGGAAAAGGCCCGCTGGGAAGTCGCCACCGGCGCGATCTCCGGTGCCGTCGGCACCTTCGCCAATATCGACCCGGCGGTCGAGGAGCATGTCTGCGAAAAGCTCGGCCTCCGCCCCGAACCGATCTCGACACAAGTCATCCCGCGCGACCGCCACGCGATGTTCTTCGCCACCCTCGGCGTCATCGCCTCCTCGATCGAGAACATCGCGATCGAGATCCGCCACATGCAGCGCACCGAGGTGCTGGAGGCCGAGGAGTTCTTCTCGCCCGGCCAGAAGGGCTCCTCCGCGATGCCGCACAAGCGCAACC
>JBNKFC010000205.1:0-6644 GCA_050289105.1 Paracoccaceae bacterium
TCCTTCTGCTCGGCCAGTTCCAGAAGTCTTCGCCGCCGCGCGCGCGGCATCGTCGCGCCGACCGGAATATTGTGGCTTGGCGTGACGAAGACGAGGCCGGTATTCGGCGGCAAAAGGTCCGGATCGAGCCCGTCTTCGTCACTTGGCACGAAGTGACGCGGCATCCCGAGGAAGCGCAACGCCTCGGCGAAGTCCGGAAATCCGGGGTCTTCCATGACCCCGAGCCGGTCCGGCACAGCCAGGAGCGTGGCCGCGATCCAAAGGGCGTTCTGTGCCCCCAGGGTGATCAGGACTTCATCGGGGGATGCGTTGATTCCGCGTCGGGGAAGGGTATTGCGGCGAATATAGTCCACGAGAACCGGATCATCCTGAGACAGGCGGTCATCGGCCAATTCGGGAAAATCGCGCTGGCCCAACGCCCGCCTCGCGCAATCGCGCCATGCGTTGTGGTCGAAGAGCTTCGGGTCGACCTGTCCATAGATGAATGGGTAGGGGTAACTGCGCCAGTCGCGCGGTTTTGTGATCTTTCGCCGTTGGTCCAGCCGGTGGACGATGCGACTGTTCCAGTCGATCGGGGGAGTTGTCTCGTCCGACGCCGTGTCGGTCCAGATTTGCCGGTGGGGCACCTTTGTCGAAATGACGAACCCTGAGCGGGGCAGCGGCTCGAGATATCCCTGAGCGACGAGATCCTGATACACAAGGATCACCGTGAGCCTGGAGACGTTCAATATCTCGGCGAGCCTGCGCGTCGATGGCATCCGCGTGCCCGGAAGCGCGCGGGTATCCAGGATGGTCGAGACGATGGATGTCGCCAGCTGCATCTGAAGCGTTCGGCGGTCCCGGCGGTCGATGAAGAACATCTCGGGGGCGATGCGGTAGGTCGATGTCACATGTAGTCCCAACTGGATCAGTTCTTGGTCTATTCTGGATATAACATTAGTTGGTGGCCCCTGACAATTTCCCCTTCGGCCGCGGAGGAGATTCGGCCGCTTTAGGGAGACATCCATGAAACTGACCGTGACGGCGCTCAAGAGCGCCGCCCTTGCCGTGTTGCTTGCGACGACGGCCTACCACGCTGAAGCTCGCGATTTCCGTATCGCCGTCGGTGACGGCGCGGGCGGCACGCAAGAGGCCCTGGGCCTCGCCTTCGTCAAGGCGCTTGAAGAGAAGACCGGCGGTGCGGACACTGCCCAGCTGTTCCTGAACGGCCAGCTCGGTGACGAGCAGGACACGGTGACGGCGGCCGCGACCGGCACGCTCGATTTCTCGATCCTCGCGATCAACAACATCACGCCCTTCTCGCCTTCGGTCGGCACGCTCACGCTGCCCTACGTCATCCTGTCGCTGGAAGACGCCGAGAAGATCACCCAGGGCGAAATCGGCCAGCAGATGGTCGACAAGACCATCGAGGATGCCGGCGTCCGCATCGTCGGCTGGGCCTATTCGGGCTTCCGCGTCCTGACCAACTCGAAGCACCCGGTCTCGACCGTGGCGGACCTGAAGGACCTGATCGTCCGCACGCCGAAGAACGAGATCATGATCGCGACCTACCAGGCCTGGGGCATCAACCCGACGCCGATGGCATGGTCGGAAACCTTCGCCGCGCTTCAGCAGAAGGTCGTGGACGGTCAGGACAACCCCTACATGACCGTCTATGCGATGAAGTTCAACGAGGTGCAGAAGTACATCACGAACATCCGCTACATCTTCTCGATCGAACCGCTGATCGTGTCGGAGCAGGTGTTCCAGTCGCTGTCGCCCGAAGAGCAGACCGCGGTGATCGAGGCCGGCAAGGCCGCGACGCTGGCCTCGGGCCAGTTCCTGCGCGACCAGGAAGCGAAGATCAAGGAAGACCTCGTCGCCAAGGGCATGGAGATCACCGATCCGGCCGACGGCGAGAAGGAATTCATCGACCTCGCGACCACGGCCGTCTGGCCGAAATTCTACGAGTCGATCGGCGGCAAGGAAGTGCTGAACAACGTCCTCACCTCGCTCGGCCGTCCGGCCGTCGAGTGACATGAAGCGCCGGGGGCCGCCGTCGGCGGCCCCCACTGCCCGCCTCATCCCCAAAGGTTCATACATGCACCGGTTCTGGCGTCATCTTGACAAGCTGGAGAGCTACATCTGTCGCGTCCTTCTGGCGGCTTTTGTCATCCTGCTTTTCATACAGATCGTGTCGCGCTCGGTCTTCGGCGACTCGATTACCTGGATCGAGGAACTCTCGGTCTTCATGTTCGTCTGGTTCGCCTATTTCGGGGCGAGCTATGCCGCGCGGATGTATGCGCACAACCGCATCTCGTTCCATGTGAACATGATGCCGCGGCGGGTCGCCCGCTGGGTCGAGGCGGCGGGTGATCTCTTCTGGGTCATCTTCAACGTCGTCTTCATCCGCTACGCGATCGAATACATCAGTCTTCTCAAGCCTTTCGTGAAGGCCCAGACGCTGGGCTGGCCGATGAAATACGTGATGCTGGTGCTGCCGCTGGCCTTCACGCTGATGACCATCCGCATCCTGCAGGTGAACTACATGAAGCTCGTTCTGGGCGTGGACCCGCGCGACCCCGATCAGGTCGATCTTGACGCGATCGCCGCCGAAGCCGCCAAGGGAGGGCGCACGTGATGGACAGTGCTATCGTCACCGTGCTTTTCGGCACGTTCTTCTTCCTGCTGATCCTCGGCGCGCCGATCTCGGTCGGCCTCGGGGTCTCGGCTCTGGCCGCCATGTGGTATCTGGGCGACAACCCGATCAAGATGGTGCAGATCGCTTTTTCGTCGGTCGGGGCCTTCCCGCTGATGGCGCTGCCGGCCTTCATCCTGGCCGGCGCGCTGATGGAGGCCGCGGGGATATCGCGGCGGCTCATCACGGTGGCCGAAAGCTTGGCCGGCCCCTTCACGGGCGGCATCTCGGCGGCGACGGTAATCGCCTGCCTGTTCTTCGGCGCGATCTCCGGCTCCGGCCCGGCGACCACGGCGGCCGTCGGCATGCTGATGATCCCGGCAATGACCAAGGCCGGCTATGCCCGCGGCTACGGTGCTGCCGTCACGGCCGCCTCGGGCGGGCTCGGCATCGTCATTCCTCCGTCGATCCCGATGGTCATCTTCGGCATCTCGGCCATGGGCATGCAGCCCCCGGTCGAAGCGGTCGAGAAGTTCGGTCAGTTCCAGACGGTCTCGATCTCGAAGCTGTTCATCGCCGGTTTCCTGCCCGGCTTCGTGATGGCCTCGGGCCTGCTTCTGATGAACTACGTCCGGTGCCGCAGGGCCGGGTATCGCGGCGGCGGTGAATCGCTGTCGCTCGGCAAGATCGCGTCGGCCTGCTACAAGGGCTTCTGGTCGCTGCTTGCGCCGCTCGTCATCCTCGGCGGCATCTACGCGGGCATCTTCACGCCCACCGAGGCGGCGATCGTGGCGATTTTCTACACGCTCTTCGTCGGCATCGTCATCTACCGCGAAGTCCGCCTGAAAGAGATCTTCGCGTGCCTGGAGACGACGACCTGGCTTACCGGCCGCGTTCTTCTTGTGCTCTTCACCGCGACGATCTTCGGGCGCATCCTCGTCGAGAACCAGATCCCGGCGCATCTTGCCTCGCTGCTCCTGTCGTTCACTCAGAACGTCTATGTGATCTGGGCCCTGATCGTCGCCTTCCTGCTCTTCGTCGGCATGTTCATGGAAACGCTCGCGGCGATCATGATCCTCGTGCCGGTGATGCTGCCGGTCGCCTATTCGGTCGGGATCGACCCGATCCACTTCGGCATCGTGATGATCTGCACGCTGTCGGTCGGCTTCCAGACCCCGCCTCTCGGCGAGAATCTCTTCATCGCCTCGGGCATCTCGAACGTCTCGATCGAGGAAATATCGCTGCGCGCTCTGCCCTTCGCCATCGCCAGCACGGTCGCAATCGCCATCATCGTGGTCTTCCCGCAGATCGCGCTCTGGCTCCCAAGGGTCATGGGGTACTGACATGATGAAGCCCATCAAGACGATCCTCTACGCGACGGATCTGTCCACCACGTCGAGCTACGCCTTCCGCTACGCGGTGGGCCTGGCCCGGGCGCTGAATGCACGGCTGCATGTAATGCACGCGCTGGAGCCGATGAACGAAGAGGCGCGCATCACGCTTCAGATGTTCATGATCAACGCGCAGGACCGCAACGAGGCGATCAGCCGCCGAAAGCAGAATGCTCTAGCCGCGCTGAACGAGCGGCAAGAGGCCTTCTGGGCCGAGATGCCCGAGGACGAGCGCGGCGAACGCGCGCGCGTCGACGATGTCGAGGTGGTCGAAGGCTATGCCGCCGACGCGATCCTCAAGCGTGCCGACAGCCTGCCGGCCGACATGATCCTGATGGGCAGCCATGCCCACGGGCTGACCCACAGCTTTCTGGGAACGATCGCCAAGCGCGTGCTGCACCGCGCCAAGGTGCCGACGCTGATCGTCCCCTACAGCGAACACTAGGAAAGGAAAGACACATGAGCCAGCTCACGGCCGATGACCTCAAGTTCACCTTCGATGCCTTCAACCGTCACGACATCGACGCGGTGATGAAGCACTTCGCCGAGGATTGCGTCTTCACGACGGTGGCTGGCCCCGAGGAATTCGGCGCCCGCATCACCGGGCGCGAGGCGATCGCCAAGGCTTTCGTCGGGGTCTGGACCGCGATGAAGGACGCTGAATGGGCCGATCACCGGCACTTCGTCTGCGGCGACCGGGGCGTTTCGGAATGGACCTTCCGCGGCACCGATGCCGAAGGCCGTCGGGTCGAGGCGCAGGGTGTGGACCTGTTCACCATCCGCGATGGAAAGCTCGTGATGAAGCAGGCCTTCCGCAAGCAGCGCCCGGTCATCGAGCCCCGCTGACCAACTCACCGCCACCCCATTTCCGGATTCACGTCGATGCAAGCCACGACACAACTTCGCGCTCGCGCGCCCTACAACCCTAAATACGATCCCATCGCCGACAAATCCATCGGAAGTGGATCGGCCTATGCGCCGACCTACTGGATCGGCACGGCCGGAACGCCGCCGGAAGACGACGGCCCGGTGCGGGGGGACATCGACGTTGACGTCGCGGTGATCGGTTCGGGCTATACCGGGCTGTCCTGCGCCATTCACCTCGCCAAGGAATTCGGCATCAAGGCCCACGTCCTTGAAGCCAACGGCGTGGCGTTCGGCTGCTCCACCCGCAACGGCGGCCAGGCGCAGATCTCATCGGGCCGGCTGAAGCGGTCGCAGTGGATCCAGCGCTGGGGCCTCGACGTCGCGCGTGGCATGCATGCCGAGGTGGTCGAGGCCTTCGACCTATTCCGCGGCCTGATCCGCGATCATGCCATCGCCTGCGAACCGCAGGATGGCGGGCACTACTACATCGCCCACAAGCAGTGGATGATGCCGACGCTGACCAAGGAGGCGACGCTTCTGCGCGAGACCTTCGGCTATGGCGCACGGATGCTCACCCGCGAAGAGCTTCACGCCACGGCGGTTCGCGACCAGGAAGCGCACGGCGCGATGTGGGAGCCCGACGGGACGGGCGTCCATGCCGCGAAGCTGGCCTTCGGCTACCTCCGCGTGGCGCGCGAACTCGGGGCAAAAGTCCATGTGGACAGCCCGGTCGAAGGCTGGACGACGAAGAACGGCGTCCACTACCTTCGCACACCAGGCGGCACGGTGCGTGCCCGGGCCGTGGCTGTCGCGACGGCCGGCTACGCGCCGCGCGGGCTGCATGCCCAGCTGCGCGACCGGATCATGCCGATCATGTCGAACTCGATCGTGACGCGGCGCCTGACGGCCGCCGAACTCGACGCCTGCGGGTTCAAGGTGACGAGCCCGCTGACCGACACACGGACCCTGCGCCACTACTACCGGCTGCTGCCGGACAACCGGGTGCAGATCGGCAGCCGCGCGGCGATCACCGGACAGGATGCGGACAACCCGCGCCACCTCGCCAGCCTGCGCGAAGGCCTTGCACGCAAGTTTCCGGCCCTTCGTGGGATCGACCTCGACTACTCCTGGTGGGGCTGGGTCGATGTGAGCCACGACATGATGCCGCGGATCACGGCGGTATCGGACTTGCCCAACGCCTACTACGCCATGGGCTACGGCGGAAACGGTGTCATGTATTCGGCACAGGCCGGCCGGCGCATGGCGCAACTGGTCGCGGGGCGCGAGGCCGATGTGCCGAACCTGCCGATCTTCCGCGACGAACTTCCTCACGAAGGCTGGAAGACGCCGTTCCGGCGGCTTGGCCAGTGGGGTCTCTACAAGATCTATCACCATCGGGACGAGCGCGGCTGACGCTGTCTGCAAAGGAGAACGCAAATGAAAATGACTACGGAAGAAGCCTTCGTCAAAGTGCTTCAGATGCACGGGATCGAGCATGCCTTCGGCATCATCGGTTCCGCCATGATGCCGGTTTCGGATCTCTTCCCGAGAGCGGGCATCACCTTCTGGGACTGCGCCCACGAAACCAACGGCGGCCTGATGTGCGACGGTTTCATCCGCGCCACTGGCAAGATGGCTATGGCGATCGCGCAGAACGGCCCCGGCGTGACCGGCTTCGTCACCGCGGTGAAGACCGCCTACTGGAACCACACGCCGATGCTTCTCGTGACGCCGCAGGCGGCCAACAAGACCATCGGCCAGGGCGGCTT
>JBNKFC010000206.1:0-8527 GCA_050289105.1 Paracoccaceae bacterium
ATCCCGAAGCCTTCCCCGGCAAGGAAAAGGTCGCCGATTACTTCGTCGCCTACGCCAAGAAGATCGCGGCCCCCATTCGCTGCGGCGTTGAGGTGACCTCCGTCCGCAGGAATTCTGGAAGGCCCGGTTTTCTTGTGGAAACGTCGGAAGGGGTGATCGAAGCCGCCCGCGTAGTTGCTGCCACGGGGCCATTCCAACGTCCCGTTATACCGACCGTCGTTCCCGACGCCGCAGGCCTCATGCAGATCCATTCCTCGGGTTACCGCACTCCCGGGCAGCTGCCCGAAGGCGCAGTGCTGGTGGTGGGGGCGGGGTCGTCGGGGGCGCAGATTGCCGACGAACTCGTGCGCGCGGGCAAGCGTGTCTACCTCTCCGTCGGGCCGCATGGCCGACCGCCCCGCGCCTATCGCGGGCGCGATTATTGCTGGTGGCTGGGGATTCTCGGCAAATGGGATGCTGCGGCACCCGCGCCCGACCAGGAACATGTGACCATCGCGGTGAGCGGCGCTGATGGCGGCAAGACCATCGACTTCAGGCGGCTCGCCTCACAGGGCATCACGCTCGTCGGGCGCACGGAAAGCTTCAAGGACGGCGTGCTGACCTTCGCCCCGGATCTCGCGGCGAATATTGCCAAAGGGGATGCCGACTACCTGTCGGTCCTCGATGAAGCCGACGCGTATATCGTCCGCAATGGCCTCGACTTTCCGGAGGAGCCGGAGGCCCGCGCCATCGGACCAGACCCCGAATGCGTGACGGACCCCATTCCGGAGTTGAATCTCGCCCGCGCCGGGATAACGTCGATCATCTGGGCCACGGGCTTTGCGTTGGACTACAGCTGGTTGAAGGTCGATGCATTCGACGAAAGGGGCAACCCGAAGCATCATCGCGGCGTGTCGGCGGAGCCTGGGGTCTACTTCCTGGGATTGCCATGGCTGTCGCGGCGGGGATCGAGCTTCATCTGGGGTGTCTGGCACGACGCGAGGTTCCTGGCAGACCATATTTCGACGCAACGCAACTACCTGGCGTACAAATCCCCCGCCGAGCGCGGGACCGACGGCGCAGACTGATCAGAAGGACAGGCCAAATGGCGCATTACCGTCACCGCAAGTTCAACACGAAGGACACCTATCCCGAGCAGAAGCTCGACAACGATCTTTGCCAGGCGGTCGTGACCCAGGGCGGGCGGACGATCTATCTGCGCGGCCAGTGCCCTCAGAATCTGGACGACGCGAAGAACATCGACAGCCACGACCCGGCCGAGCAGACGCACAAGGTGATGCAGAACATCCGCCAGCTGATCGAGGAATGCGGCGGCACGATGGAGCATCTGGTCAAGGTCGTCGTCTACATCACCGATGTCCGCCACCGCGAGGCGGTCTATCGGACGATGGGTGAGTATCTGAAGGGCGTGCATCCGGTCTCGACCGGGCTGGTTGTTCAGGCGCTGGCGCGGCCCGAATGGCTGGTCGAGATCGACGGCACCGCCGTCATCCCGGATTGACCGCGCGATGACCTTTTCACTGGTTGCCCGCTGCGACAGGACCGGCATGTTCGGTGTCGCGATCTCGTCCTCGTCCCCGGCCGTCGCGGCGCGGTGTTCCTACGCCCGCGCCGGGGTAGGGGCGGTCGCGTCGCAGAATGTCACCGACCCGACGCTCGGTCCGCTGACGCTCGACCTGATGGAGAGCGGACTGTCCGCCGCCGAGGCGATCGCCGAGGTGCGGAAACGGGGCAGTTTCATCGACTACCGCCAGGTGCTGGCGGTCGACACGGCCGGTCAGACGGCCATTCACTCCGGCCCGAACTCGCTTGGCATCTGGACCGAGGCACAGGGTCCGAACGTCGCCTCGGGCGGCAACCTTCTGGCCAACGACGCGGTGCCCCAAAGTATCGTCGACGGTTTTCTGTCCGCGACCGGGCATCTCGGCGACCGGCTAATCGCGGCCTTGCGCGCGGGCCTTGCCGCGGGGGGGGAGGCAGGGCCGGTGCATTCGGCCGGCATGAAGATCGTCGACAGGGTCAGCTGGCCCGTCGCCGATCTGCGCTGCGACTGGACCGAGGACTGCCCGATCGAGGCGGTCGCCACGGCGTGGCAGGTCTACAAGCCGCAGCTTGACGCCTACATCCAGCGCGCCCTCGATCCGCGCGCCGCACCCTCCTACGGCGTTCCGGGCGACGAGTGAGCGGGACGCGCCCCGCCACCGCCCAAGTGCCCTTGCTAACGGCTGATCCGCAAAGAATAATCCGCCATGCCTTTGCGGTTCACCCTTCGCCAGCTGGAATATCTCGTCGCGGTCGGCGAGGCGGGAAGCATTGCCGTCGCGGCGGAACGGGTGAATGTATCCTCTCCGTCGATCTCTTCCGCGATCGGGCTGCTGGAAGAAGAATTCGGTCTTCAGCTTTTCGTCCGCAAACACGCCCAGGGTCTCGCCCTGACGCAGGCCGGTCGCCAGTTCATGGCGCAGGCGAAACACGTCCTCGGCCAGGCCGAATTGCTGAACCGTCTGGCGGACGACATATCCGGCAATGTGCAGGGGCCTCTCGCTGTCGGCTGCCTCCTGACCTTCGCGCAACTGATGGTGCCGTAGCTGCGCCGACAGTTCGAGCGGCGCTATCCCGATGTCCGCGTCAGCCAGTTCGAGATGCACCACCAGGAAATCCTCGACCGTTTGCGAAACGGCGGGATCGACGTTGCCCTGACCTACGATCTCGAAATCCCTCAGGATCTGAAATTCGTTCCTCTGGTCGAGCTGCCGCCCTACGCGATGCTTCCGGACACCCATCCGCTCGCCGATCAGTCGTCGGTTTCGGTGGAGGAACTGAAGGACCATCCGATGGTGCTTCTCGATCTGCCCTTCAGCGCCGACTACTTCCTGTCGTTCTTCAAAGCGTTGGGTGTGAAGCCCGTGATCGCCGAGCGGACGCGCGACATGGCCGTGATGCGCAGCCTTGTCGGCAATGGCTTCGGCTATGCGATCGCCAATATCCGCCCGCTGAACGATTTGTCGCCGGATGGCAAGAAGCTGCGGTTCATACCGCTCGTGGGGCCGGTCCGGCCAATGACGATGGGGCTTCTCATGGTGGAGGGCGCGCAGAACGTGCTGACGCTGAAGGCGTTCATCGACCATTGCCGCGAGACGATCACCGAGCGCTCCGTTCCCGGAATGAACATGCGCAAGGCCAGCGCGCCGAGAGAGTTCTGACCCACGATTAGGCGCTGCCTAAGCGCTGCTTTCGCAACGCCGACTTTATCCTTCGCCCGCGCCGTTGAACCGTCGGCGCGAACGATCCTCACGGAGGCTGCCTTGCGCGACCCACGCTACGACATTCTCTTCGAACCGGTGGCTATCGGACCGCTGACGGCGAAGAACCGGTTCTATCAGGTGCCGCACTGCAATGGCGGCGGCTACCGCGACCCCTCCGCCGCCGCCGAGATGCGCGGCATCAAGGCCGAGGGCGGCTGGGGCGTGATCTTCACCGAGCAGACCGAGATGCACCACAGCTCCGAGATCACGCCCTTTATCGAACTCAGGCTGTGGGAGGATCAGGACATCCCGGCTTTGCGGAAGATGTCGGACCGGATGAAGACCCATGGCGCGCTCGCTGGCATCCAGCTTGCCTATTCCGGCATCAATGGCCCGAACCTCTACACCAAGGAAGTGCCGCTGGCGCCGACCGCCTTGCCGATTCGCACCTTCACCAACGATCCCGTCCAGGCGCGCAGCATGGACCGGACCGACATAAGGAACCTGCGCCGTTGGTTTGTAAATGCGGCCAAGCGGTCGAAGGTGGCGGGCTTCGACCTCATCTGTCTTTACGGTGCGCACGGGTTCGGCATCTTCCAGCACTTCCTCAGCCGCGCCACCAACCAGCGGTCGGACGAGTACGGCGGCTGCCTGGAGAACCGCTCGCGCTTCGCGCGCGAAGTGATTGCCGACATGCGCGACGCGGTGGGCGATACGATGGGGATCACGCTCAGGGTCTCGCTCGACGAAAGCATCGGCGCGCTCGGGTTTTCGAACGCCGAGCTGCGCGATTTCATCGAGATGAACCGCGACCTGCCGGATCTCTGGGATCTCGCGCAGGGCAGCTGGGAGGATTGCTCGGGCCCGTCGCGCTTCAAGGAGGAGGCCGCGCAGGAGGTGCTCGTCAGGGGAATTCGGGATCTTACCGACAAGCCGGTCGTCGGCGTGGGGCGGTTCACCAGCCCCGACGTAATGGTAAAGATGATCCGGCAGGGCACGCTCGACTTCATCGGCTGCGCCCGGCCGTCGATCGCCGACCCGTTCCTGCCGAAGAAGATCGAGGAGGGGCGGATCGAGGACATCCGCGAATGCATCGGCTGCAACATCTGCATCACCGGCGACATGACGATGTCGATCAGCCGCTGCACGCAGAATCCGACCTTCATGGAGGAATGGCGCAAGGGTTGGCATCCTGAGAAGATGAACGCGAAGGGCGACAGCACCAATGTCCTCATCGTTGGCTCCGGTCCGGCTGGCTTGGAAGCGGCGCGGGCGCTCAGTCTGCGCGGCTATGACGTCGCGATCGCCGAGGCGCGCGACGAGATCGGCGGACGCGTGGCGCGTGAACGCCTTTTGCCGGGACTGTCGGCCTGGGGCCGGGTGGTGGATTACCGGCAGTACCAGATTTCCCAGCGGCCGAACGTGGAGACCTATGTCGGCTCGGAACTCGACGCCGCCCAGATCCTTGAGTTCGGCTTCGAGAATGTCTGCATCGCCACCGGATCGACCTGGCGCGCCGACGGCGTATCGCGTCAGCACGTCGTGCCGATGCCGATCGACGGGGCTATGCCGGTCTTCACACCCGACGATATCATGGCGGGAAAGCTCCCCTCCGGCCGTGTCGTCGTCTATGATGACGACCACTACTACATGGGCGGTGTCTTGGCCGAGCTACTGGTCAGAGAGTGCTGCGAGGTGACGCTGATCACCCCGGCGCCCTATGTCTCGGACTGGACCCGGAACACGCTCGAACAGGGGGCGATCCACGTCCGTCTGGCGGGGATGGGCGTAAAGATCGTGCTGAATCGCGGGGTCGCTGCGATCCACGGCGACGGGGTGGAGACCAACTGCGCCTACACCGATGCACGCGAGGGGACAGGCTGTGACGCCGTCGTGGTCGTGGCTTCGCGGCGGGCCAATGACGGGGTTTACTCTGAACTTATGGCGCGTGAGGCGGACTGGGCGGATGCCGGCATCCGCTCGGTCAAGCTCATCGGCGACGCCTGTGCGCCGGGTCCGATCGCCTGGGCAACCTATGCCGGGCATAGATATGCGCGCGAACTCGACATGCCGGACATCGGTGATACCCTGCCATTTCGACGTGAGATTACTGAACTGGTCATGGATTGAGGAGAAAAGACATGAGCGATGCGGTCTACAAGACAGTCGATATCGTGGGGACATCCTCCAGCAGCATCGAAGACGCGATCAACGGCGCCGTTTCCAAGGCGTCCCAGACGCTCACGCATCTCGACTGGTTCGAGGTCGGCGAAATCCGCGGCCATATCGTCGACGGCAAGGTCGCGCACTTTCAGGTCGCGATGAAGATCGGGTTCCGGCTCGTCTGACATGACGGATACGTCGGAGATTCTCGGACGGCTGGTCGGATTTCCAACGATCAGCGCCGACAGCAATCTGCCGATGATCGAGTTCATCGAGGCGTTCCTGGCGGATCGCGGCTTCGAGACACACCGGGTCACTGATGCCACCGGCGCCAAGGCGGGCCTTTTCGCACGTCTCGGTCCGGCGGGCCGGCCGGGCGTGATGCTGTCGGGCCATACTGATGTCGTGCCCGTGGCGGGCCAGGCTTGGACACGGGACCCGTTCACCCTCACCCGCGACGGGTCCCGCCTTTACGGTCGCGGCACGACCGACATGAAGGGTTTTCTCGCCTGCATGCTCTCAGCCGCCGACCGCGCGGCCGGGCGGAAGCTTGGCCAGCCGCTGAAGCTCGCATTCTCGTGGGATGAGGAGGTCGGCTGCCTCGGCATCCCGCAGATGCTGCCGGCTCTGGAGGCAAGTATCGGCAAGCCATCCCTTTGCATCGTGGGAGAGCCGACCTCGATGCGGATCGCGCTTGGTCACAAGGGAAAAGTGGCGCTGCGGGCCATTTGCCACGGGACGAGCGGCCATTCGGCGATGGCACCGGATTACGTCAACGCGATTCACCTCGCGGCCGATTTCGTCGGACGGCTCCGGGCGCTTCAGGCCGACCTGAAGGCAACCGGCGCGCGCGAAGAGGGCTACGACATTCCCTACGCGACCGTGCATGTGGGAAAGATCGCGGGTGGTGAGGCGCTCAACATCGTGCCGGACCGGGCGGTCGTGGATCTCGAGTTCCGGTATCCAGCGACGCAATCGGCCGATGCGCTCCACCGATCAATCTCGGCTGCCGCGGACGCCGCCGCAGCGCCTTGGCGCGCGACCTTCCCCGACGCACGTATCGAGATGGAAACGATCAACGCCTATCCGGGCCTCGGTGCCGCGGCCAATCGCCCCGAGGTCGCACTCATGCGGCGTTTCGTGCCCGACGCCACCGTCACCAAGGTCGGGTTCGGCACCGAGGCCGGCCATTTTGCCGAGGCCGGTATTCCAACGCTTGTCTGCGGTCCGGGCTCGATGGATCAGGGCCACAAGCCGGACGAGTTCATCGAGGTCTCGGAGATCGAAGCCTGCGACGCGATGTGCGACCGGATCCTGCGGTTCCTGGCCGACTGAGAAAGATGGCCCGTTTTGGATAACTGGCCGGAAGCGGGGCGGACGGGCGATCCGGGATGAACGCCGGTTGCCATGCACAAGGACGCATAGGGACAGCGCCACCGCGCCGTCAGTAGCGGACCGAATAGTCCGGCTCGATGTTCGCGCGCCCCCTGACACCACGGGGCAATTTGAACATCTCGGCCTGGTTGTTCTCCACCACCACCTCGCCGGTGCAATTGATGAGGTGGATCCATGGATGGTTGCCGCGCTTGCCGTCGACATTGCGGACCCGGTTGCCCGTCACCGTGAGGTTGCGTACGGCATGCAACCTGATTCCGTTTGGTGCCGACGTGGAGACCGAATTGTCGCGGACCACGACATTCGCATACGGACCGTTGTGCAGGCTGATCCCCTGCATCTTTGCCCGCAAGGGATTGTCCGGCCGCGCCGTCCATTCGATCAGCACGTTGTCCTTGACGACGAGGCCGTTGAGCAGGCCCGAGGTCTTGAACGCCTGAAATCCGTCGGAGTGGTTCTGGTCGATCTGCATCGCATCGGTGATCCGGTTGCCGATGATGACGCAATTGTCATCGGTCGCGCGCAGGCCGTCGCCTGAGAAACCGTAGACCAGGTTTCCAAAGATCTCGGAACTGGCCCCCGAAACGCCGTAGCCGAACTGGACGCCGATGGCGGCGCAATTGCGGATGACGCCCTTCGGACCGCGCAGCAAGACCGCACCGATCTTCGCCGCCTGCCAGTCGGCAAGCGACCATCGCGGGTGGTTGTCGCTGTCGGCCCGTCCGCGAAAGATCGAATCCGTGACCTCGATCCCCGACGAGGAAGGATCCGCGTTGATGAGGTACTGCTTGGCCTTGGCCGCCGGGACCGGACCAAGCGGCCAGCACGAGAGGCCGGTCAGGGTAAGGTTTGAGCACCCGCGGATGTCGATCCGTTCGAAATGCGCTGCACCCGGCTTGGTGGCGCGGATCGTCACGGCGGTCTCGGGGCGGAAATCCTTGAGGGTGACGGCGCCGAACTGACCTGAGACGGTGATCGTGTCCCGCCCCTTGGCCTTGCGCAAGGCGGAGACGAGGGCGTCGGCGCTGTCGGCAGTGAAATCGGTCACGGGAAAGATCCGATCGTCATGAAATCAGCGAATGCGCACGCCCTGTCGGTTGAGGTGGGCTGCCGGTCCACCTTAGCCGCCTCCGGCACGATCCGGCAATGGGCTAACCCGGCCGGGCCACCGTCATGGCCGGAAATCGCCGGGCGACCAAATGGGACAAATCCAACACGGAAGGGGCTGCGACCTTCCCGCCGCTTGCCCCGAGCGCCCGCGCGCCCTAAACCGCTTGCGACCGGAGGGGTGGCATGGCGCGACGACAGGACACGACGACCGAAGACCGGAAGGCTTCGAAGCGGGTAGGGGCGCTGGCCGGATTGGCCCCGTTCATCGCACCTTATCGCGGGCTGGTGATCCTTGCCGGAATGGCGCTGGTCCTCACCGCGTCGATCTCGCTGATCCTGCCGGTCGCTGTGCGCCGTGTCATCGACGGGTTCAGCGCGGGCGCAGAACTCCTCGACAGCTATTTCGCCGGCGCCATGGCCATCGCCGGCCTTCTGGCCCTTGGCACGGGCGCGCGCTACTACCTCGTGACCCGGCTGGGCGAACGGGTCGTGGCCGACATCCGCAAGGCGGTCTTCGACCGCGTGATCGGGATGAGCCCGGCCTTCTACGAAAAGCTAATGACCGGCGAGGTGGTGAGCCGCATCACCACCGACACGACGCTGATCCTCTCGGT
>JBNKFC010000207.1:0-22554 GCA_050289105.1 Paracoccaceae bacterium
CACGCCGAACGGCGAGGTCATAGATCATCTGCGCATAGTCGCGCGCCGCGAAGGCCGAAATGGCGGCGCCGGCGAGCCGCGCGAGATAGGCGGGCCCGCCAAGCGCCTTCAGCCCCTCGTCCTCTTCCAGATAGCCTTTCAGCGTCACCGGAGAGGCCAGCGCGTTCTTCTGGATCCGCGCCACCGCGATCTCGAAGATGCGGGCGTGGACCGGCTCGAAGAAATGCTCGGCCTTCACGAGGCTGGCGATCCGGTCGTAGATGTCGTTGTTCGTCAGGACCGCCCCGAGGAGCTGCTGCTCGGCCTCGATATTATGCGGAAGCGTATCGTTTTCCGGCTGCGGCTGTACCGCGCGGATCGTCGCCACGTCGTTCATTCTGTCCCCCGTTTTCGGCCAAGGGATATGCGTCATCCAGGGCGCCCATGCAAATTGTATATTGCTGTGGATGACCGGTGGATAAGCGCCCGGCCGCAACATGATGCGGGTGCGGGCGCCGTTCTGTCAACATGTGCGTCCGGGGATCACGATCACGGGCAGGTCCTGGCCGATGCCGTAGCGTCAGCCCTTGCGGTTCGCCTCTTGCCAGGCGCGGGGATTGGTCAGGAAGGTCTCGACCTCGTCCAGGGTGGCCGCGTCGAAGGCGCCCGATTCGCGCGCCTCGGTCAGAACGTCCCACCAGGTGCAGAGGAAATGCAAAGCCACACCGTGATCGGCGAGCGTCTTCACCGTCTCGGGGAAGATGCCGTAGTAGAAGATGACCGCCGTGTTCGCGCAGCTGGCGCCCGTCTCGCGGATCGCGTCGACAAACGAAAGCTTCGAGCCGCCGTCGGTGGTCAGGTCCTCCACCAGAAGCACGCGCTGCCCCTCGCTCATCGCGCCTTCGATCCGGGCATTGCGGCCGTAGCCCTTGGGCTTCTTGCGCACATAGGTCATCGGCAGCGCCAGACGCTCGGCCACCATCGCGGCGAAGGGGATGCCCGCCGTCTCGCCGCCGGCGATGTTGTCGAAGGCCTCGAACCCGGCCTCGCGCATCACCGTCACCACCATGAAGTCCATCAGGGTGGACCGGATGCGCGGGAACGAGATCAGCTTGCGGCAGTCGATATAGGTCGGCGACGGAAGGCCCGAGGCGAGGATGAAGGGCTCGGCCGCGTTGAAATGCACCGCCCTGATCTCCAGGAGCATCCGCGCCGTCAGCCGGGCGATTTCCTCTTTGGGTGGGAAGGAACTGGGGATCATGTCGCGTCCTTTCGTGCTTTGATCTTGCGAAAAATACCTCCCGCGGAGCGTCCGGCGGTGACGTCAGGAGCCTCCGGCGGAGGTATTTCGGGCAAGATGAATGATCAATCTTTCACATGCCAGTGGACCGGGAAGCCGGGATCGAAGACCGTGACAGGACCCGCGCCGGTGTCGATCTTCGCGGGCCAGCGCGCGGCCTCGGCGGTCTTCTCCAGCACGAGGCGACCCGGATTGGGCTTCAGGCCGTAGAAGGCGGCGCCGTTCTGCGAGGTGAAGGCTTCGAGTTTCTCTAGCGCGCCTTCCTCCTCGAAGACATTAGCGAGGATCGACATCGTGTTCGTCGCGGTGAAGCAGCCGGCGCAGCCGCAGGCGTTTTCCTTCAGGGGATCGGCATGCGGGGCCGAGTCGGTGCCGAGGAAGAAGCGCGCCTCGCCCGAGGTCGCCGCCTCGCGTAGCGCAAGCCGGTGGATTTCACGCTTGGCCACGGGCAGGCAGTAGTAGTGCGGCTTGATCCCGCCGACGAGAATGTGGTTGCGGTTGATGATGAGGTGATGCGTGGTGATCGTCGCGCCGAGATCCGCACCGCCAGAGCGCGCGTAGGCGACGCCCTCTTTTGTGGTGATATGCTCCATCACGACCTTCAGGCCCGGCGTGGCGCGGCGGATCGGGTCGAGGACGCGGTCGATGAACACCGCCTCGCGATCGAAGATGTCGACGGCCGGGTCCGTCACCTCGCCGTGAACGCAAAGCGGCAGGCCGATCCCGGCCATCGTCTCCAAGACCCCGCGCACCTTGTCGAAATCGCGCACGCCGGATTGCGAATTGGTCGTGGCCCCGGCGGGATAGAGCTTCACCGCCCTCACGAGGCCGGAGGCCGCTGCGGCGGCGACGTCGGCCGGGTCGGTCGCCTCGGTCAGGTAGAGCGTCATCAGTGGTTCGAACGTCATCCCCTCGGGCAGGGCGGCGAGGATCCGGTCGCGGTAGGCCGCCGCCTCGGCCGCTGTCACGACCGGCGGCACGAGGTTGGGCATGACGATGGCGCGGGCGAAGTGGCGGGCGGTTTCCGGAAGCACGCCCTTCAGCATCGCGCCGTCGCGCAGGTGAAGGTGCATGTCGTCGGGGCGGCGGAGGGTCAGGGTCTGGCTCATGCGTTTCGCCCTACACGTTTCGGGCGCGGCTTTCCACGGGTCCGGATGCGGGGCGCGAAGAATTTTTCGGCGCGACGCAACCGAGCGTGTCGGGCGCAGTCAACTTTGGCGCGGCGCGTAGAATTTTGGCCACGTCCGCCGCCCGCCTTGCTACGGTGCTACCGATGCCGGCGCTCTCGTCCTGCCGGCGCAGGTGATGGAGGTGATCTTATGGCAGTCCTGCGGATACTGAGCGACGCGGAGACAGGGGAAGAGGCCCGCGCCGTCTTCGACGACATCCGCGCGAAGCGCCAGACCGACTACGTCAACAACTTCTGGCGCGCGCTTGCCGCCGATCCGGCGCTTCTGAAGGCTGTCTGGGAGCGGTTGCAGGTGGTGATGGCGCCGGGCGCGCTCGATCCCCTGACGAAGGAACTGGTATATGTCGCGGTCTCGGTCGCGAACGGCTGCGAATACTGCATCCATTCCCATACCGCCGCCGCACGCGCCAAAGGAATGACCGAGGCCCAGCATGGCGAGCTTCTGGCGGTCATTGCGATGGCGAGCCAGACCAATGCGCTCGCCACCGCGTTGCAGGTGCCCGTGGACGCGGCCTTCGACGCGGGCGCGGGCCCCTGAGCCGCTCGCCAAATCGTGTGATCCCGCGAGGACTTGCCCGTGGTAGACTTGGCCCATCGGTGACGTCTGGACCCCGGACCCCGATCCAATAGGGCCGCTGTCCGGCCGCGCCGCCATGTGGCAAAGCGGGGTAAGAACCATGGCCAACACGATCGGAAATCCACTGTCCTGGGGGGCGCAGATCCTCGGGCATGCCGGGCAGGACATCGGAGCGGTTACGCGAGAACTCGGCGGCAAGGAAGCCACAACGCCCGTGGTGCGGAAGATCGGGCTTTCGGACCTGCGCGCGGCGCTGCGGCTCGGTCTTGCCGATTTCGCGGCGATGCGGTCCGACGTCCTGATGGCGGGCGTGCTCTATCCCGTCATCGGAGCCGTGCTGATCTGGGCCGCCTACCACGGGAGCCTGTTGCCGCTGGCTTTCCCACTTCTTTCGGGTTTCGCGCTGGTCGGGCCGGCCGCGGCTGTCGGGCTCTACGAGATGAGCCGGCGGCGTGAGCGCGACGGAAAGGCGGGGTGGGCGGATGGGTTTTCTGTCCTCTCGTCGCCACGCTTTGGAGCGATCTTCGTCCTCGCGCTGGCGCATCTCGCGGTCTTCTTCGTCTGGATCCTCGCCGCCTACGGCATTTTCCTGATGACATTGGGACCTGACCTGCCGACCTCGGCCAGAGATTTCTTTACCGAAGCTCTGACGACCGGGCCGGGCCGGGCGATGATCGCGGTCGGACTTCCGGTAGGCTTCGTCTTCGCGAGCCTCGTCCTGGCGGTGAGCGTCGTGTCGTTCCCGCTTCTGATCGACCGGCCGGTCGGTTTGCCGGTTGCCGTGGTGACGTCGTACCGCGTGGCGCGGGAAAATCCCATCACCGTCGCGCTCTGGGGGTTGATCGTGGTGGCCCTTCTGGCCGCGGGGACGGTTGTGTTCCTCCTCGGCCTCGCGGTGACGGTGCCGATCCTTGGCCATGCGACCTGGCACCTCTATCGCCGCGCGGTGGCGCCCGCCTGACATCCCGCCTGAGGAGGAGACATTCCGCCGATACCGGCTTGCACACGCCTGCTGGTCTTGCGCCGACCCTCGCGGCAGCGCAGACTTCGCAAAGGGGCGCGGCACAGCGCCCGCGAGAGGATCGGGCAGAAATGAAAAAGATTGCAGCGAGCGTGCTAGTGGCGGCCACTCTTGGCGCATGCACACAGGATCCGGGATTTGTCGGCGTCGCCGGCGTGCGCGAGGCGACGCCGGCCGAGGTGGCGTCCTGCACCTATCTCACGGACATCCGGATGAAGCCCGGCGTCTACGGCGCGCTGGCCGATCAGGGCGTGAAATACGCCCGCAACACGATCTTGGCCGATGTGCGTGACGCTGGCGGCAACACCGTCGTGTTCGATCCGGTCACCCCGGGGGTCGATATCTACGAGTTGCACGCAGTGGCCTATCGCTGCTGACGGTCGCGAAACCCTTCAGCGGCGACGCAAGGGGGGAAGGCGTTCCCCCGCCGCTGCCAGTTCGCTTTCCAGCTGTTCGAGCCGAGACTTGAACTTCGGTGCATCGAGCCGCGCGGTCACGTTGCGGCAGAGGAGCGCAGCCAGTCGCGCGCGCCCGTCCTGATCGAGGCGCGCCAGCAGGTTGCGCAGATAGGGCCGGTAGTTGCGCCTGGCCCGGTAGAAAATGCGGAAGAGCCGCGCGTCGAAGGCGCCGGTCGCGGCAGCGGCAAGCATCGACGGCAGGATGCGCATATGGTCGAGCGCATCGCCCACGTTGCGACCGATATTGCGGCAAGGCAGAAGCGTGACATGTGAGCGCGCGAAGAGCGCCGCATGCATCGCATCGAGGTTCTGTTCGGGGTCGAAGATCACGTAGACCGGCCCCGCGCCTTCGGTCATGTCGGGGGCAAAGCCGTATCTGTCGGTGAAGGACGTCCGACGCATCTCCAGATAGCGGGGATCCCATCCGGCGACCAGCGGATCGAGCGTCGCCTGCGGCGCGCCGAGGATGACCGTGGCCCCCGGTGCCGTCACCGAGAAGGCGCCCGCCGCGTAGCCGGCCATGCCATCGCCCCAGAACACGACCTGATCGAAATCCTCGAAGAAGGCGTCGTCGACCAACCGGTCGAAATAGGCGAAGACCGCCGGGTCACGGTACCAGGTGTCCGAGCGTGCGATGATGCACAGATGCGACCAGTTCCGGCCCTTGGCCACGTGGTAGCCGAGAGGCAACTGGCCGGGCTGGCTTTGCCGGATCGCGGAGACGGTTTCGAAGGTGACGATCAGCGTCGGGCTTTCATCGAGAAAGAAGGCAGCGTGCGACTTGCCGAGCCATTGAAAATAGCCCGCTTCTTCGCCGATCTCCTCGATCCGGGCGAACCAATCCGCATCGGACAGGGACCCGGGGTCCGCTGTACTCGCGTCGTCGTTCTGCATACCCCACCGTACCCATACACTTCCCGTTTACCAATCTGCGTCGGGCGTCAGCGCGCGCGCAAGGTGCGTGTAAGGTGGTTCTTGAATTCATTGATCTTTTTTGCGGCGACTGTTTCCTTGGCCGGTTTTATTCGACACTGCCGCCAAGCTCTGTTTCCGCCGCGGCGCGGGCAGCGTGACTCGCGATGATTCCGTGCTCCTGCGGCGACAGCACCCGGCTCGGCGGCGTCATCATCAAACGCCCGAAGAGACCTCGCCAGAGTTCCTCCCGCATCAGCGTCTCGAACCGCTCCTTTCGCCAGGCCACGGCGGCGTCGTGCAAGGGGCCAAGCACGGGGTCGGCGCGCAAAGCCTCGCGGAGGGGGGCGGTTTTCGGGCCGAGCGCAAGGATCGACGTGTCTTCCTCGGTGCAGAAATTGCGCTCCACCCAGTAGGACATGTCGAAGCTCGACGCCTCGCGGTTCGCACGCCCACGGTCGCATTTGACGAGGTAGCTTTCCATCGCGCCGAGCGGATAGTGGTTGAGCTGGACGAGCCGGAAATTGTCCTGACCGAAGTCCGAAAATATGCGACCCGTGTGAAAGCCGGCAGACAACTCGCGGCCCGATCCGTCGAACCAGCGCTGATTGCGCATTCGCGCGCGGTCGGGTTGCCGTGGCCGGTGGACGCCGAGCTTGCCGTAGCTGCCGTCGTTTCTGAAGAGGGTCTTGAACATCGACGCCCGCCACGGCCAGCCCATGACGGCCGGGGCGGCCCGCGTGAACTGCTCGGGCACAGGCCGGTCTTCGTAGGCGCGCACCCCGCAATTGCCGAAGAGCCGCCAGGTCAGAGGGATCGCCGTCGCCTCGGGAAGGGCGTCGAGCAAGGCGGTAAGGCTGCGGTCGCCCTCGTGGACGTTGACGAATTCGTCGATGTCGAGAAAGAGGATCCAGTCCGCCGCCGCCTTCACGGGATGCTTGTCGGCGCGTTTCAGCGCGTCCCATTGCGGCCCTTTCTCGTGCGGGCCGTCGTTGCGGACATGCGTCAGCCAACCCATCTCCTGAAGCCGGTCGAGCATCGCGTCCGTTCCGTCCTCGCAGTCGTTCGACAGGACAAGGACATCGGTGAAGCCGCAGGCGCGGTGGTGCGCCAGCCAGTCGATAAGGAAGGCGCCCTCGTTCTTCACGGTCAGGATGGCGAGGAGTCTGCGCTCAGTGTTCGGCATCGCCAACATGGTCCACGGTGAAGAAGAAGTCGGGGGGAAGGTCGCGGATGTGAAGGTCGTCAGGGATGACGCCCGGACCCGCGTTGAAGACCGACGAGCCGAAGACGTTGAGCATCCGCGAGAGTTTTTCCATCCGCGCGCCGGTCAGTTCGGCATAGAAGGCCGCGTAGTTCGATGCCGAGTGCAATTCGGTGATCTTGGCGCGGTGTGCGGCGACGGCCGCCTCATGCGCGGCGCGGATCGCCGGATCGGCGAGGAGGCGGTCGAATTCGGCCTTCGCCGCCGGAATCATGCGCTGGATCGAGCGGTCTTCTTCCGCGTTGTGGTTCATGCGGAACCAGTAGTGCAGTCCCTGATCGCGGTCGACATGGTTCACCCGTCCACGGTCGCGCTTGACGAGGAAGCTTTCGGCCGAGCGCACCGCATAGTGGTTGAGCTGGACCCAGTCGTAGCCATAGGTCTCCAGCGTCGAGCGCCAGCCATTGCGGAACATCTCGCGGGGCAGGGGCTGGCCCGATCCGTTGAGCCACTTCACCTGATCCCAGAGGTCGGGCCGAAGCCCCTTCGGCCGGTGGACGCCGAGCTTCTTGTAGATGTCGATGTTGCGAAAGAGTGTCTTGAAGCCCCAAGCCTGATGCGGCTTTCGCACCAGTTCGGGCGCGCAGCGGGTGAATTGTTCGGTGACGAAGCGGTCCTCGTATCGGTGGATGTCGGCATTGCCGAAAAGCCGCCAGGTCAGCGAGATCATGTTGGCCTCGCCCATCGCCTCGTAAAGCGCGGAAAGTGTGCCGTCGCCGATCTTCACATCGATGAATTCGTCGACATCCATGCAGATCGCCCAGCCGCAGTCCCGGATCAACGGTTCGTGCTCGGCCGCCTGAAGGGCTGCGTGCTGGGGTTTGAGGTGCATTTCGCGGAACGGATTGTCGCGGTGCTGGACGAGGCCGCGGTCCTGCAAGAGATCCAGCATCGCATCTGTGCCGTCAGTGCAGTCGTTGGTGTAGACGAGGAAGTCGTCCACCCCGATCGCACGATGGAATGCAAGCCATTCGAGGATGAACGGGCCTTCGTTCTTCATCGTCGTGACGATGCAGGTGCGTCCGGCTTCGGCGGCATGGGCGGGCGCGGCGCGGGGTTCCGAGACCGGCGGGCGCACCGGCTTGTGATCGAAGCAGCGCTCGGCGAGGTCGAGAAGCGCCGGATCCTCGACGAGAGAGGTCTTGGGGGCGAGTTCCGCCGCGGTTCGGCCGGGCACCCGAAGCGCCATGGCCCGGTAGAAAGGAACGATCTGGCCGGGATCGGGCTTTGCATAGGCGACCCGGATCACCCGCCAGGTATTGTCGAGGCCCGCGCGTTCGGGCGCGACGCCCCAGCGCGCGATGCCGCGCCGGTTGTCGAACCTGCGGCAGATATGGTCGCCGAACCGCTCAGGCTGGCCGTTGCGGACCCGCCAGGGATAGATGCGCCGCCCGACCAGCAGAACGACGCCGTTTGCCGCCGTCTGACAGAGATCGAAAGCCGAGGGACCGTTCTTGCGCGGGGCGAGGATGTCGGTCACGTCGAGGCAGAGGACCGCGCGTGCCCGCGCCAGAAAGCGCCACTTGAGGACCTCGTGGATCAGCCCTTCGCCCAAGGGCGCGCGCCAGGGATCGGGCGGCGGCACCTCCATCCGGTCCTTCCCGGGGGCGTCGGGGGCGAGGAAAGGGTGGCTTTCCGGACCTAGGCCGGGCTTGCCGAGTGGCACAGGGCTGTCGAGGACCACGATGGCAAGGCCGGGTCCCGGAATCCCGTCGAGCGCCCTTTCCAGATCGGCGGCGAAGCCGTCGGCTGTGCCGGATGGGCTATCTTCCGGCGCACGGTTAACGATGACCGCGCCCGACGCGCCGTGGTGGCGGGCGTGATAAGACAACCAGTCCGCCACAGTCGCAGCACTTTCCTCCAGGCGGAAGCCCAGAAGGCAGTCCTTGCCTGCGAGAATGTCCCATTCCGCCGGCGCCGCGGATACCGTGGCCGCGCCGCCATCGGCGAGTGCGATCCGCTCCGCGCCGGCATCGGCGACGACCATCACGGCGCCCGAAACCTCGCGCAGTTCGCGAAGCCGCGCAGTGCCGGCGCGTGTTTCCGGATCGAAGATCCCGCGCTCCGTTCCTGACCGCGTGAACACCCGAAGGACGGTGCCGTCGCCCGGTTCGGGGCAGGCGACGGCGTCGAGGACCGCGACGCCAGCGCTTTCAACGGCGTTCAGGCGCCGGCGGATGACCCTACTGGTGGAACGCTCAGACATTGCCTGCGGGTTTTCGTTTTTTCATTCCTTGCCCGACCGATAGCACAGGTGATCGGTCAGGCAAACATGGGCGTCGGCTGCCTCAGCGCGGGACTGTTGGCAAAGCCGTAGAAAACTCTCAGAATGCGCGCAAAACGCGGCTTCGAAGGCCGAGGTATCGTGGGGCAGGCAGGCAATGGCGCGCGCGCGTGAGGTCGGGACACTCTGGATCGGCGGCAGCCTGAGTTGGCTAGAACAGCTCTGCCTGAAGTCCTTTGTCGATCAGGGCCAGAAGATCACCCTGTTCTCCTACGAGGACATCCCCAACGTGCCGAAGGGCGTCCTCCGTCGCGACGGGCGCGAAATCCTCGATACGGACAACTTCATCAAGTACGAAAAGAAGGACAGCTACGCGCTCTTCGCCGACTATTTCCGCATCCATATGATCCGCCAATGCCCCGGCATGATCTGGGTGGATACTGACGTCTACTGTTACCGACCGATGGAGTATGACGGCGACTATGTGCTCGGATACGAACTGCATGACAGCGACCGGGTGAACAACGCGGTTCTTGGTCTGCCGGTCCATAGCCCGATCCTTGCCGACCTTCTCGATTTCATGTCCGATCCCTTCGTGATCCCGCCCTTTCTGAAGCCGCAACTGGTCGAGGAATATGAGGCGGCGAAGGCAGCGGGCACTCCGGTCCATGTCAGCCAGCAGCCCTGGGGCGTCTGGGGGCCGATGATGATCACCCATTTTGTCAAGAAGCACGGGCTGAAGGGCAAGGTGCAGCCTGTCGATGCCTTCTATCCGGTGACGTTTCCCGAACGCACGCTGTTCATGCGCGCGCCGGCCAAGGTCGATGCAAAGCTGACCGAGAGGACGACGGCCCTGCATCTTTGGGCCTCGAACAAGCGCGAGATGGGGTTGCGGCATGGTGGTCTTCCCCCGAAAGGGTCCTTTCTGGACATGCTGGTGAAAAAGCACGGGATCCAGCCCGAAAAGGCGATCCTGAAGGGACGGGGAGGACGGGTCTTCGATGCGGGGCTTCTCGACGCGCTGCCGGAAGGCACGCGGATCGACACTCTGGCCGATCTCGGCGGCACCTCGCAGTCGTTGGCGCTGGCCGTGCATGCGCGTCACGATTGTTCGATCGTCCTGATCGACGTCGATCATCGCGGCGCCTTTCCCGAAACCGAAAGCAAATGGGTGGCGCCGTACCTGAAGTTCCTTGCCGAGAACGGAGTGGCCGAGGACCGCGTGAGCGTCGTGCGCGACGCAGGCGCGCTTCGACCCTACGATCTGGTCTGCAACCTTTCGGGGTTCGGTGACGTCAACAAGGTCAAGTGGCTGGAGCCGTTCCTCACCAGGTGTTTCCATGCCGACAGCCTGATGCTGATGGATATCCGCAAGGGATCGGGCAGCTTTCCGTTCCTCAACGAGTTCGGTAGTTGCGAAACGATTTCGGCGCGGGACGACGGCGGGGTTGAGATTGCCCGCATCCTCTACCGTCCGAACCCGCCCGCTGCGTCGGGCGCGGATCCGGACTGGGCCCGGATCGCAAGGGATCTGGCCGGCGACGACGGCTTCTACCGCGAGAACGATGCACATTCGTTCCTCTTCATTCCGCGCAATCCCGAGGTTCTGGTCGTTACCTTCGACAATCTCGACATCGCCATGAACAAGCGCGAAGAACGCCGGCCCTGGGGGTTCCAGTTGATCGAGAAGCAGGGCTGGTCGATGCTCGGGGTCATGGCGAACGGCTGGACCTGGTATCGCGACCCCTGGGTCTTCGACGAATTCGACAGGCTCGCGAACGAGGGGTTCTTCAATCGCTTCAAGCGGGTCGTCTTCTACGGCGCCTCGATGGGGGGATACGCGGCCTGCGCCTTTTCCGCCGCCCATCCCGGCGCCGACGTCGTCGCGATCAGCCCGCAGTCGACGGTGGACAAGGCCGTCGTCCCTTGGGAGACGCGCTACAAGGTCGTATGGGACAAGGATTTTTCCGGAAAATACGGCGACGCTGCTTCGGCCTCGGCCAAGGCGCGGCGGGTCTCGATCCTCTACGATCCTTACGAGCCTCTGGACGCCGGTCATGCCGACCGCTTCACCTCGAAGAACGTCGTGCGGCTGCGTGCGCCGCTCCTCGGCCACAGGCTGGGCTCTTCGCTGAACCAGATGGGCATTCTCAGCCCGATCATCCTTGGCGCGTTGGAAGGACGGCTGGACGAGACCGAGTTCTACCGGATGCTGCGTGCGCGCCGCGAGTTCCCGCGCTATCAGCGGGAATTGTTCGAGCGGGCGGTCAGCCGCGCCCGGCCGGACCTCGCGCGGCGGATCGGGGAGTGGGTGCTGTTGCGCGGGGATAACCGCTTCATCCGTCTTGCGCTGAAAGATCTGTAAGCGCGCGCGGCCAGAGCCGGATCGCGCCGAGTGTCGCCAACGCTGCGAGGAGACCGAGCAGAATGGCAGCGGTGGTCATGCCCGCCCATGCACCGAGCCAGCCGGCGAGCGGATAGGTGAAGAGCCAGCAAAGGTGCGACAGCGCGAACTGGGCGGCGAAAAGCGCGGGTCGCTCCGCCGCGTCTGCCGATCTGCGCAAGAGCCGGCCCGTGGGCGTCAGGATCGCCGAATAGGCGAGCCCGGTCGCGGCCATCCACAACAAGTACGCCGGCCAGAGTTCAGCCGCGAAAACGGGGGCAAGGGCAAGGATCACCGCCCCGAAGATCAGGCTGACGCTCAGCCCCGCGGCCCCGGTCAGCATGACCGGCCGGTCGGGCAAGGCGTCGAGGAGCCGGGGCAGGGCGAGCGCGGCGAGCATCGAGCCCGCCCCAAATGCTCCGGTCGCGAGCGCAACCCCTGCCTTGGAGCCACCGAAGAGGGTGCCGACGATCACGGCGGTGTTGACGATCACCATCGCGCCCCCGGCCGCCGCCGCGAAATTCAGTGCGAAGAGGCCCCTGAGTCGGGGAGTGGCGAGAAAGATCCGCGTCCCGGCCGAGGTCCGCTGCCAGACGCCGCCGCCGGCACGAGTGGCTGCCCGGGGCGGATTGGCGCGCCACACCAGCGCGGCCGATCCCAGAAACCCTGCCGCCGTGCCGAAGAAGAGCGCGCTTGACGGCAGGAGGGTGAGCAGAAGGGCCGCGAGCGCGGGGCTCGCCAGGTTCTCGATGTCGAGCGCGAGGCGCGAGAGCGACAGCGCCGAGGTATAGGTCCGCTCGTCCGGCAAGATGTCGGGGATCGTCGACTGAAAGGTTGGCGTGAACGCGGCTGAGGCCGTTTGCAGCGCGAAGATCAGGACGTAGATCTGCCAGACCTCTGTCACGAAAGGCAGCATCAGCGCGATCGCGGCCCGGACGATATCGAGCGCGACGAGAAGGGAGCGCCTCGGCAGGTGGCCAAGAACCGCGTTCGCGACCGGCGCGATGCCGACATAGGCGACCATCTTCAGTGTCAAGGCGAAGCCGAGGACGAGCCCGCCCTGCGCCCCGGCAAGTTCGTAGGCCAGCAGCGCCAGGGCGATGGTCAGAAGACCGGTGCCGAGAAGGGCCGTCACCTGTGCCGCGAAGAGCCGGGCGAAGGTGCGGTTCCCGAGGGGGGCGAGAAGAGCCAAACTCACGTCAGGCGCGCCTGAGCGTGGCGGTCAACACGCCCATGCCGACCAGCGCTCCGCCACCCAGCCGGTTCAGCCAGAGCCGCGTGGAGGGCCGTCGCATCTTCTCTCGCATGCCGGACGCCAGGAGCGCGTAGGCGAGCGCGTTGAGCGCGCCGAGCGTGACGAAGGTCACGATGAGAATGGCGAATTGCGGGCCAAGCGGCGCGTCGGTTTGCAGGAACTGCGGCACGAAGGCGATGAAGAAGGCGATGGATTTCGGGTTGAGGGCCGTGACGGCGGCGGCATGACCGAAGACCCCGCGCGCCGGAAGCTCGGCCGTGGTGTCGACACCGAGTCCGCCTTGCGGACGGGAGCGCAGGAGTTTGATCCCGAGCCAGACGAGATAGATCGCGCCCACCCATTTCAGCAGCGTGAAGAGCTCGGCCGAGGCCAGGACCAACGCTCCTAGCCCGAGAAGCGAGGTGGTCATCGCGATGAAGTCGCCGAGGGCCACGCCGGCAGCCGTGGCCAGCGCCACCTTGCGTCCCTGGCTGAGCGCGTAGGTCAGGACAAGGATCACGGTCGGCCCCGGAATGGCCAGCAGAACGGCCGAGGCGGCGACGAAAGCAAGCCAGAGTTCGAGGGACATGGGCGACTCCTGCATGAATGCGGGCCGAGCCAGCCATGGCGCGGCCGCCATGTCAACGCCTGCCGCGCCCACTGGTCGCGCGGCCCACGACGGGTGCCACGAGGATGACGAAAAAGATCCGCGTCAGGTGATGGGCCACGACGAATCCGACATCGGCGCCCGCCACGATGGCAATCATCGCCATTTCCGCCTGACCGCCGGGCAGGAATGACAGGAGGATATCGACGAAAGGCGCATCCGAGACGAGCGTCACGACCTCGATGACGGCTAGCGAGACGAGCGCCAGAAGGATCGAGAAGGCAAGACCAGCCCCCACATCGACGCGCAGCTCCCGCCCGGTGATGCCGGAATATTTCGCGCCGACGGCGATCCCGATGAAGAATTGCGATGCCCAGATGAGCTCGGCCGGCGGTCTGTGCGTGACCAGGCCGGAGAGGCTCAGCCCCGCGGTCAGGATCAGCGGTCCGAGGATCGAGGCACCGAACATTCCAACGCGTTCGGCGAGTTTCCATCCAACGGGGCCTGCGATCAGCATCGTCACCATCTCTCCCACCGGCAGGTCGCGGTAGGATAGGCCCGGCGGCCGCGTCAGGTCGGCATTGTAGAGCACGGTCATGAGGATTGGTGCGGCAGTGACGATGACGAGAACGCGTGTGGCGTGGACAAGGCTCATCGCCCGGACGTCGCCACCGGCCTCTTCGCCGAAGATCAGCATGTCCTGCAGCCCGCCCGGCATCGCTGAGTAGAAGGCGGTCGCGTGGTCGAAGCCCATGACCTTGCGAAAAAACGGGTATCCGATCCCCCCGATGACCAGGACGAAGAGTGGCACTAGGGCGAGTGAGGCGCCATGCGTCGGAAGATCGGCAAGGAGCGCGGGCGTCACGCTGGAGCCGATCGCGACGCCGAGATAGGACCGCATGAAGGTGCCGAACGACCCCATGTCCCGGAGCGTCAGGCCGCCGAGGGCGGCGATCAGACAGCCCATCATCGGGCCGAGGAGAAGCGGAAGCGGCCATCCCGCAGCAAGGAACAGGCCCGCGCCCAGAAGCGCCGCGGCGAGCGTGCGAAGGCGGGCGGGATCATAGGGCATGACGTCTCGGTTCATCGCGGGCATAACACGCCGATACCAGCAAACCGCGAGACTGACAGGAGCCTGACGCAAGTTGCGGTGCGTGGGGCAAATTTCGTCGTGGTTCGACCTTGCTTGCCGGGCAGTATCGCGAGCATCAGGCATCCACATTGCGCAAGGACCGGGTCGCGCCAATGACCAATCGGCCGCTAGATCGTCCGGACATTATCACAGGAGTAACCAATGCCATTGAGTTTCGAAGCCATGGACAGCGCGACGGTGGCCGCGTTGCGCGCAGGTCGCCCGGATGCAAATGGCCAGCCGGCTGAACGCGGCGCGGTATCGAGCGGCAGAGGCGAGCCCTGCCGGCATTGTCTCGACCAAGTGCCGGAGGGCGAGGAGTTCCTGATTCTTGCGCACCGCCCCTTTCCTGAGCTGCAACCCTATGCCGAGAGTGGGCCGATCTTTCTGTGCGCGGAGGACTGCACGCGCTGGGCGGGCGAGGGCGTGCCGCCGATCCTGAAGACGAATCCCGACTATCTGCTGAAAGGCTACACGGCAGATTATCGCATTCTCTACGGAACCGGCCGCATCGTCCCGCAGCCGGAGGTCGAGGCATATGCGTCCAACCTCCTGGCCGATCCGCGTGTAGCCTTCGTCGACGTGCGCTCGGCCCGGAACAACTGCTTTCAGCTGCGCATCCGGCGGGGGTAAGCCGCGCCAGGTCGAGGGAAACCCGTTCCGGGGCCACTCCGGTCCCGGCGCGCCACGACGGGCAGGTTTGGCATCTGGTTTGCGCGCGGGGGCTTCCGCCGAAGGGACTCGCAGTTGCCTCTGGCGACTCTGGTTCCCGACCGCCATATTCCCCTGCGGAGGGAAAGATCATGAACAGAGCCGAACACGACCGCATTCCCGAAATCGCGCTCGACTGGCACCGCGCCGGCAAGGGCGCTGTGCTGGCGACGGTGATCGAGACGTGGGGGTCGGCGCCGCGACCCGTCGGCAGCCAGCTTGCCGTATCCGGCGCGGGCGAGATGATGGGATCTGTGTCCGGCGGCTGCGTCGAAGGCGCGGTCGTCGAAGAGGCGATGGCGGCTTTGACCGACGCAAATTCGCGCTTGCTCACCTTTGGGGTGAGCGATGAGGAAGCGTTCGCCGTCGGTCTCGCCTGTGGCGGCACCATCAGGGTGTTGGTCGAACCGGTGGGCAAGGGTATTTCTGAGCCGGTCTTGGCCGAGTTGGTGGCTGCGCGGGCCGCGCGAACGCCGATCGCCTATGTCGTCGATCTGGACACCTGGACCCGACGGACGCTGCCGGCCGGCGGGGAGCTTGCGGGTCGGTTTCGCGCAGACAAGTCGGGCGTGGAAGGGTTGGAATTCGTCGGTATCCACAATCCGCCCCTGCGGATGGTGATCGTCGGTGCCGTTCATATTGCCCAGCCCCTCGTGGCGATGGCGCGGTCGTGCGGCTACGATCCGCTGATCGTCGATCCGCGCGAGGCCTTCGGGTCGTCGGCGCGCTTTCCCGGAGAACAGATCAGTCACGACTGGCCAGATGAGGCGCTCACAGCGTTCGGGCTGGACGCCCGCACGGCAGTGGTCACGCTGACGCACGATCCGAAGCTCGACGATCCGGCGGTCGTGGCGGCGCTGAAGTCGGATGTCTTCTACCTCGGTTGCCTGGGCTCGACGCGGACCCATGCGAAACGGGTGGCGCGGCTGGCCGAAAAGGGATTTTCCGAGGCCGAGATCGCGCGGATCCACGCGCCCGTCGGCCTCGATATCGGGGCACAATCACCGGCCGAGATCGCGGTCTCCATCATCGCCGAGATCACCCGCGTGCTGAGGCGCGGGGCATGAAGTTCGGGCCGGTTCCCATCGCAGAGGCCGAAGGCGCGGTGCTGGCGCATTCTCTCATGGTGGCCGGGCGGAAGCTGGCCAAGGGGCGGGTGCTCGGCGCGGCGGACATCGCGGCACTAACTGCGGCCGGCGTCAGTCGGGTGACCATCGCCCGGCTCGACCCCGACGACGTGGGCGAGGACGCGGCGGCGGCGCGGTTGGCTGCGGCGCTGGTGCCCGACCCGGCGGCGGCGTGGCTGTCGCTTTCGGCGCCGCATGCGGGCCGGGTCAATCTGAACGCGGTGGGGCCAGGCATTCTGGAAGTGGATGTCGCGGCCGTTCATGCGCTGAACCGGGTCGACCCGGCCCTGACGCTGGCGGTCCTGTCGCCCTATGCCCGCGTGACGGAGGGTACACTCGCCGGCACGGTGAAGATCATCGCCTATGCCGTCGCGGGGGCGGCACTCGACGAGGCTTGCCGGCTTGGTGCCGGTGCGGTGCGGGTTCGGCCGGTGGCTTTGCGTTCTGCAGGGTTGATCCTGACCGGGACGGGCGCGCCGAACGATGAGAAGCTGGCGGCCAAGGGGCGCGAGGCGGTGACAGGGCGGCTCCGGGCGCTCGGGATGGAACTCGCCGAGGTCGTGACGGTTCCGCATGAGACCGGAGCGATCGCGGCGGCGCTGAATGGGCTTCAGGGCGACATGGCGCTCATCCTGACGGGGGCGGCCACTTCGGACCTGCACGACACGGCGCCCGAAGCGGTGCGGGCCGCAGGCGGCGATGTGGCGCGGTTCGGGATGCCGGTCGATCCGGGGAACCTCTTGTTCCACGGCCGGCTCAAAGGCCGCCCCGTGATCGGCCTTCCCGGCTGCGCGCGGTCCCCCGCGCTCAACGGTGCGGACTGGGTTCTGGAACGGCTGGCCTGCGGTTTGACCGTGACCGATGACGATATCGCTGCGATGGGGGTGGGCGGGCTCTTGAAGGAAATCCCGATCCGGCCCGCGCCACGGGAAAAACGGGCGTCAATCCAGAGGTGAAACAAGCGCGGATAATACGCCCATGGAGAGAGCGGCTTAGTTTTGCCGAATTTGATTTCTAGTCCTTGCAGAGCCAGTTCGTCTGTGAGGTGCCGATGTCTCCCAAAGTCCTTCTTTCCTTGGCACTGTCGCTGTTCCTGAGCTCTGTCGGCCCTTCCGATGCGAACGAGGAGTCGCTATCGCCGCTGTTTGCCGCAATTCACGCAGGCGACATGGCTAAGGTCGAGGCGCTGCTGGGATCGGCGGACCTTTCCGGCGAAGCGCGATACGAACAGCAGCGCCTTTTCGACAGTGTCTTCAACGTCGCTGATCCGCGCATTTTCAATTTCGTCAAGACATGGCTGGAGGCGCGGCCTGACGTGGCGGCATCGCACCTCGCGGCGGCGAAGATGCTGCATTCCATGGCCTATCGCGCCCGCGGCGAAGAGTTGAGCCGCTTTACCTATCCCGACGCCATGAACCTGTATTCGACCCTCATGTCGCAGGCGGCGGAGGAGGCCTGGCGTGCCTACGAGATCGAGCCGGACAACGTCGTCACGGTCGATCTGATCATGGGGCTGCGCGACAGGATGCCGGGAAAGCCGGATCGGATGACCGTTCTCGCCAAGATCATGGAAACCTCGCCGAACTGGGTGACGGTGGTGAATGCGGCGGGCTCCTATGCGCCGCAATGGGGCGGGTCGGTCGAACAGATGACGCAGGTCTGCGATGTCTATGCCCCCGTTTCGAATAGCGAACCGCCGATTACCTCCGATTTCTGCCGTGTCTACAGCGCTTATGACGCCAGCCTTCCATGGTCCTTTCTCGATGAAATCGACCCGCTCCTCACGGCCAGCGACGACCCGAGGCTTGATTTCGCACGCCGCGCGCGCGTCATGCGGACTTTCGACTTCACTGAAGAGAGCGCGGCGATGTTCCAGGCTTATCTCGGCGATCCCTCGACGATGGATGTGAAGGCGGCGCGCTACTATGACGGCTATGCGAGGGCCCATGGCCTGCCAACCTTCGAGGTTGAGGTGACGAACCGGGCGATCGCAGATGCCCGGCGCAAGATCGCCGATCAGCCGTATTCCTCTTCGCTTCTGAAACTGCTCGCGACGCCCAGCACCCAGCGGATACCCATCGAATCTCCGCCGAGTTGGGAAGAAGGGGTGGCTCTGAAAAGAAAGCGACTGGCCTATTCGCCCTATAACAGTGAATTCTGGCAGGACTACGCTGAAGCGCTGGTCTGGGCAGCACGCGGGCAGACGCAGGACTCGGACGACGCCTATCGCAATGCGATCGTCTATTCAAACTACAAGCCCGAGCGCATCGAAGCCTACATGCAGTCCAAGGGCGGTCTTTTGACCGAGTTCCTGTTCCTGCGCAGCCAGGGGCGTTTCTCCGAGAGGTTTCCCGAGGGATATGCCAGTGTCGCGACGGATCTGACCTGCCCGCTCGTGGCACTTCTGCGCTTCCATGACGCGGTTTGCACCGAGGGCGGAGCCGGCGCCCATTGCGAGACCGCCCCCTCGGTCATCGACGAGTACCGAACGATGACAAACATTCCGATTGCCGACGGCAGTTGCGACAGGGAACGAAACGCACCGCTGGAGCAGATCGCCTATGTCCCGAAGCTTCTGACCGCGGATTAAGGGTACGCGTCGGAATTCAGGCGCGCGAAGATGGAGGTGATCGTTTCGGTTTCCTCCTCCAGCCCATAGGGGGCGTTCACGACAAAGAGGCCCGACCCGACCATGCCGTGCCCGTCCCGGGCCGGGGGAAACGTCACTTCGTGGCGCAGCGCCTTGGGCAGATGCATCCTTTCTAGCTCGGCCAGCATCGGCACATGCGCGCCACCGGCAAGGATGGGATACCAGAGGACGATCACGCCCACATTCCACTTCGCATGGATCTTGCCGATGAGCGGGGGTAGGGCGGCGTAGTCGGCCTTCACCTCGTAGCTAGGGTCGATCAGCATCAGCCCCCGGCGCGGATCCGGCGGGGTGCGGGCGATGGCGAAGCGCAATCCGTCCTCTTGCCGGCAGTCGGCGCCGAAGGGGCCCATCGTGGCCGTGAGGGCGGCGAATTCCTGCGGATGGAGGTCGGCAAGATGCATCCGGTCACCGGGCCGAAGCGACAAGGCCGCGACGAGGGGCGAGCCGGGATAGGCCGTGGCGCCGTAGCGGGCGCGGACGTCCGAGAGGACCCGCAGATAGGGATGATCGGGTGGGAAGAGCGCCTCGGCTCGGCCAATCCCCATCGCCGCCTCGCCGGTTTTCCGCGCCTCTGCCGCATCAAGCGCATAGAGGCCGCGCCCGGCATGAGTTTCGAGATAGGAGAGCGGTTTCTCTTTCTGCGTCAGGTAGGACAACATCGCCGCGAGAAGCGCATGCTTGTGGACGTCGGCAAGGTTTCCGGCGTGATAGATGTGCTGATAGGAGAGCATCGGACACCCCGGAATGAAAAGGCCCTCCCGCGGGGAGGGCCGAACTCGTCGGTCGGGACCGGCTTATTTCGGGCCGATCATCATCACCATCTGGCGGCCTTCGAGCTTCGGCATGTTCTCGATCTTGCCTAGCTCCTCGACATCGGCGGCCACGCGCTTGAGCAGGTCGAGGCCAAGCTCCTGGTGGGCCATCTCGCGGCCGCGGAACCGGAGCGTGACCTTCACCTTGTCGCCCTCTTCGAGGAACTTCTTCACCGAGCGCATCTTTACATCGTAGTCATGCGTATCGGTGCCAGGGCGGAACTTGATTTCCTTGATCTCGATGATCTTCTGCTTCTTGCGCGCCTCGGCCTCTTTCTTCTGCTGTTCATACTTGAACTTGCCGAAGTCCATGATCTTGCAGACCGGCGGTACCGCGTTCGGCGAGATTTCCACGAGGTCCAAACCGGCTTCCTCGGCCATCTCCATGGCACGGGCCGGGGTCACGACCCCGACGTTCTCGCCCTCGGCGCCGATGAGGCGAATTTCCGGGGCGCGGATACGATCGTTCACGCGGGGTCCCGTGTCGCGTTGCGGCGGGGCATTGTGCGGTCTGCGAGCTATGGTGGCACTCCTTCTGTCGTGGCCAGGTCAGGTGGCGGGCAAATTAGTCGTGTGGAGTGGCCGATTCAAGCCGGTTTCCTGAGGTTGAGCCGTGGCGGCCCTTTTCCATCGCCGTGCTTTCTGTCATAGCCACCTCGACAACCCGTCATCCTGTCAAATGAAGGATCGAACCATGAACCGGAATCTTCTGATCGCAGCGCTGATCGTCGTCCTCGCCGGCGGCGGCTACTGGTACTATTCATCGGCGCAAAGGGCGGCCGAAGAAGCCGCGATGGCGCAGAAGGCTGCCGAGGAAGCTGCTGCCGCGGCGAAGAAGGCGGAAGAGGAAGCCGCCGCCAAGGCCGCCGCAGAGGCGAAAGCGGCCGAGGAAGCCGCTGCGAAGGCCGCCGAAGAGGCTGCGGCCGCCGCCGCGAAGGCGGCAGAGGAAGCAGCCGCCAAGGCCGCAGCAGACGCCGCCGCAGCGGCCACGACCGCCACGGAAGCGGCAACTGGCGCGGCCACCGAAGCCGCCGGCGCGATCGCGGACATTTTCGATCCGGCGACCTACGATGCGGACGCCGTTGCTGCCGCGATCGACGGGTCGAGCCTCGACGACGCGACAAAGGCGACTCTGAAGGCGGCGGTCGATGCCGCGAAGGACAGCCCGGAACTGCTGAAGGCGGCGCTGGATCAGGTCAAGGCTGCACTCGGCCTCTGATCGTCGGACCCATTTGAAGGGCCGCGCGGGAAACCGCGCGGCCTTTTTCATGCCTGTGTCGGCAAATCGTGTTGGTCTCGTTTGAGCCCTGACCGATCTAGAGCGCAACCCTTCCCACCCGTCTGGACCGGGCGACCAGCCCGGGACAGACGTTAAAGGGTACGCCCGCTTCGCCCTGCAGAGGAGACGATCTCGATGCAGGCCGTTTTCTACTCAGTCCAGATGCCCGCGCCCCGCGGCGCGTGAACCCGGGGGTCAGATTCCGTCGCCGACGAAGGCCTTTTCGACCACGTATTCCTGGGGTTCGGAATTCGCGCCTTCGCGCAGGCCGAATCCTTCCAAAACGGCCTTCACGTCGATGTTGAAGGCGAGCGAGCCGCAGACCATCGCCCGGTCGTGCTCCTTGTCCATCGGCGGGATACCGAGGTCTTCGAACACCTTGCCAGAGGTCAGGTTGTCGGTGATCCGTCCGGTGTGATGGAACTCTTCCCGCGTGGTCGTCGGATAGTATTTCAGCTTGTCGCCGACGAATTCGCCGATCAACGGATCGTCCTTCAGGCTTTCGACAAGCTCGCGCCCATAGTCCAGCTCAGCCACGGTCCGGCAGGTATGCATCATCACGACCTGCTCGTATTTCTCATAGGTCTCCGGATCGCGCATCAACGACGCAAAGGGCGCGATGCCCGTGCCGGTGGCAAGGAACCAGAGCCGCTTGCCGGGCAGAAGCGCGTCGAGGACCAGGGTGCCCACGGGCTTCGGCCGCAGGATGATCTGGTCGCCGGGCTGGATGTGCTGGAGCCGCGAGGTCAGGGGCCCATCGGGCACCTTGATCGAATAGAACTCCAGCTCCTCGTCCCAGGACGGCGAAGCGATCGAATAGGCCCGGAGGAGCGGCTTTCCATTGTCGCCCAGAAGCCCGATCATCACGAATTCGCCGGAGCGGAAGCGGAGCGACTGCGGGCGCGTGACGCGGAAGGAGAACAGCCGTTCCGTCCAGTGATGTACGGATTTGACGGTCTGCGCATCGGGAAGCGTGCGGACGGGTTTGGCGGATACTTCGTTCACTGTGTTCAGATCATTCATCTCGGCCGGGGCGCGCGTTGCCCGCCCTCCTTCTATTCAGGTTTTTCAATTGGGGAAACCCCGGGATCAGGCTTTCAGCCGCGACCGATAGTCATGGTCGCGCCAGTCGGCACGGAACACCCAGTGGTCGGCCGGCTGGCGCGCGGCGAGGTCATCGCTGATCTCGACCTCGTCGAAGCCTGACCGGCGGGCCATTGCGTACTGGTCGGCGATCACGTGACCTACCGCCCGGAGGCGGCCCGAATAGCCGCGGCCCCGCAGGTGCCGGGCAAGCGTGAATCCTCGCCCGTCCGCGAAGGACGGGAAGGCGACCCGGATCAGGTCGACCCCTTCGAAGGTCGCCGGGAGGGCGTCGAGCCCGGTCTCCGACGCGATGTCGAGTGCCGCTTCACCGTCGAAATCCTCGGCGTTAAAGCCATCGTCACGCACGATCACGCTCATGCTGCATCCTCCGTCTGGTTCTCTTGCGGCAGCGGACCGCGCACGACGCGGCCGTTGATGAAATGTATGCCGCATTCGTCCTTTTTCGTTCCCCGCCAGCGGCCTGAGCGTGGATCTTCACCCTCTTTCACCGGGCTCGTGCAGGGCGCGCAGCCGATTGAGGGGTACCCCTTCGCCACCAGCGGATGCCGCGGCAGGCGGTTTTCTTCCATATAGGTGCGCATATCC
>JBNKFC010000208.1:0-4747 GCA_050289105.1 Paracoccaceae bacterium
CTGCCGGAATAGAAGACTGCGTCGAAACCCGCGCCACCGTCGATCAGGTCGCTTCCACGGCCGAAATCATAGGTGAGGCCGGTTTTGAACAGGGACGTGCTGGCCCACTGCCAGGTGAGGAGGGTTTCGTAGAAATAGTCGCTCCCAGCGCCGCCAATCAGCGTGTCATTGCCGTCGTAACCGGCCAGATCGTCGTCCAAACTTGTGCCGACGATGCGATCGCTTCCCGCAGATGCTTTTCCTATCAGCAAAGCCATGTCTTACCCTCCTGCAACTCGCGCTATGCGCACACTCGGCCTTGCCGTTCCATCTAATGTTGCATGGCGCTGCACACGGCGCTAGCGACTTTTTCGGACACAAATGGCCCTACCGCGCGACACTGTCGCCCATTTGAAATCGATACCATTTTCGACCCGCCGTTTCTGGCGTTCGACGCTTCGGAAGGGCACCCGCGGATTCCTGCGGGCCGGTGACTTTGCAGTCGGCAGGGATCCGGTTTTCGCTGCGCTAAGAACGTTGGCGAAACGTGGCCCAGCTCAAGACCCGTATGGTCCATGCCTCGGCATCGCCGAGGGGCGCCCGGTGACGGGCGTGGACTTCGTCGGTCTCGTCGACGCCCGTGATCCTGCCGAGGTCGCGAGGGCCCATGGCGCGGCGGGTGCGGACACCGTCAGGTTCAACTCCGCCGTGGCGAACCCCGACGGCGTGGCCGAGGCGGCCGATCACGTCGTCTCACATCCGGTTTGCCATAACCCTGCAACCGAGACTGTTTGAGGACGTGAAGCTCTGGCCGTCCGGGCTGACGGTCCCCGTCTCGGAGAACGGGACGAGCCCAACGCGCCCGTTCACGATGAAGTTCAGGCCCGACAGGCTCCCCTTGTTCGTACCCTTTTGGCCAATGGAATCGTTCCAGGTGCCGATGATGCCGGCGCCGCCCGTGCTTCGGTAGGTGACAGTTCCGACCGTCCTGACGAAAAGCGGACACTCCGCCGAATAGGCCCAGGTGCCGATCAAGCTTTGCAGCGGCGCCTGGGGCACGGTCTCGGGCGCCGCGGGGGCGTTCGGAGCCACCGCCACGGGTTTCGGCGCGGCTGCGCAGGCGGGCGCCCTGGCCGCCCTCAGCGCCGCAAGGGCCTTCTCACTCCCCAGATCCCCGCGCGACAATGCGGCGCCGCTCTGCGATAGGAACGCGGCAAAAGCCGCCCGCGTCCGCCGCCCGGCGATCCCGTCGGCACCGCCCGCCCCGCAGCCAAGCCGGTTCAGTTCCTGCTGGGTCGCGCGCATGACCTCGCGCCCCGCATCGCCCCCAGCATCGATCGCCGGCCCGGGCACCGGCGCGGCGCTCGCGACCCGCTCCGGTTCCGCCTTGCCCGCTGGCTCGTCCAGCATCCGCCGGGCAAGCTGAACCGAGAAATCATCCTCCTGACCGGCGTATTTCGTCACGAAGGCGCGCAGCGCCGCCTCTGTCCCGACCTCGCGCGCAAGCGCGAAATCCGCACGGATCGCGGCGGCGCCCGGCGCGTCTTCCGGACCATCAGCGCCGCCCGTCCCGCGCGCGAAATAGAAATCGCCCAGAAGCTCGTCGTAATAGGCCGGGAACTGGGCGTGATTCTCGGTCAGCGCCAGGTCGCGCACCTCGACCCGCACCTCCGAGATCAACTCCCTGAGCTCAAGACCCCGCTCGCCGATCCTCGGCAACAGGCTCCGGGTGAAGACGGAATTGGCGTTCCCGTCGCCCGCGTTCAACCGATCGAGAGCCTGCTGCCCGGCCGCTGCCGAAAAGACGACGAAGGTTCCCTCCGGCGCGGCGATCCGGCCCAAACCGCGCGCGCCGCCAATCGAGCGGCCGCTGGCCTCGGCGAAGGGGTTGTCGCGGCAGGCATCAATGACGGCGAGCGTCATGCGTGCGCCGGTCGCGCGCACCTGGTCTAGCAAACGAGATAAGGCGATTGCCTCGGATGCGATATAGGCCTCGTCGACGCCGCTTGGGGCGGTAATGTCGGCCGGCAGAAGGTAATTCTCCCCGGCGATCTCCACCCCGTGGCCCGCGTAGAAGACGAAGGCGGTGTCGCCGGGCTGCAGACGGGCAGTGAACTCCGCCAAAGCGAGGTTCATCTGCCGTCGGCCGGCATCGGTGACGAGCGTCGTCTCGAATCCGACCTCGCTCAGGCGTGCCGAAACGGCCTCGGCATCCGAAACCGCCTTCTGCAGAGGCGTGACGTCCGAATATCGGTCATTTCCGATGACGAGGGCGATGCGGTTTTCGGCCTGCACCGCATACGGCAGCAGGAGGGCGAAGAGGAACGTGAGGATGCGGGCCATGGCTTTCGTCCATTGCAGGGCTGGGCCCATCAGGCCACGAAATCCCTCCGGCATGGCCCATGTCGGAAAATTTGCGCCACCCGATCCTTTCGCCCGCAGCGTCCCGGGGTTGATTTTCTAACCGAAAAGCCTTCATTGGCCGCAGACAACTCCGGCGGCCCCATGCTCAAGACCCGTATCATACCCTGCCTCGACGTCGCCGACGGGCGCGTGGTCAAGGGTGTGAACTTCGTTGATCTCGTCGATGCCGGTGATCCGGTCGAGGCCGCGAAGGCCTATGACGCCGCCGGCGCGGACGAGCTTTGCTTTCTCGACATCCACGCCACGCATGAAAACCGAGGCACGATGTATGACCTCGTCACCCGCACGGCGGAGCAGTGCTATATCCCGCTGACGGTGGGCGGCGGGGTGAGGACGCAAGACGACGTGCGCGCCCTCCTCCTCGCCGGGGCCGACAAGGTCAGCTTCAACTCCGCCGCCGTGGCGAACCCGGACGTCGTGGCCGAGGCCGCCGACCGTTTCGGCAGCCAGTGCATCGTCGCCGCGATCGACGCCAAGACCGTCAGCCCCGGCAAGTGGGAGATCTTCACCCATGGCGGCCGGCGCCCGACCGGCATCGACGCGGTGGAATTCGCCCGGACGGTGGCCGCGAAGGGGGCGGGCGAGATCCTCCTGACCTCCATGGACCGCGACGGAACGCGGGCGGGTTTCAACCTGCCCCTCACCCGAGCCGTCGCGGATGCGGTCGACATCCCGGTGATCGCGAGCGGCGGCGTCGGCACGCTCGACCACCTTGTCGAAGGTGTCATCGAAGGGCATGCGGCGGCCGTCCTCGCTGCCTCGATCTTCCATTTCGGCACCTACACGATCCGCGAGGCGAAGGAACACATGGCCGCCGCCGGCATCCCTATGAGGCTAGAATGACCACGCTCAAAGCGCTCGCCGCAACCATCGCCACCCGAAAAGGCGCCGATCCCGACAGTTCCTGGACCGCGAATCTTCTCGCCAAAGGCCCTGAGAAATGCGCCGAGAAGTTCGGCGAGGAGGCGGTCGAGGCGATCATTGAGGCGGTGAAGGGCGACCGCGCCCGCCTCACGTCCGAGGCCGCCGACGTCCTCTACCACCTCCTCGTCATGTGCGCCGCCCGCGACGTGACACTGGCCGATATCGAGGCGGAACTTGCCCGCCGCGAAGGCCAGTCCGGCCTCGCCGAAAAGGCCGCGCGCGGCTGAACGACCCTTTGTCTTGCCGGGCCTAACCCGCAGGAAGAATCGCTCGGCGGGTCCCCGCGCTCAGAGCTTCGAGGATATCACCCCGGTCGCGAACCCGCCCATGCGCAACTCGCCGAAGAGGCGTTGGTATTCGATCTTCGGGCAGCGGTTCTGAATTACCCTGATCCCCCGCGCCTCGGCCGTTGCCGCCGCTTCGGGATTGCTGACGCCGATCTGCATCCAGATCGTCTTCAGGTCGGGCAATTCCGCCAGCGCCTCCTCGACGATCCCTGGCACCGCCTCGGAACGGCGGAAAATATCCACCATATCCACCTTCATCCCTTTCGGGATGGAGGCGAGATCGGCATAGACCTTGTGCCCCAAGATCTCGTGCCCGGCGTGACCGGGATTGACCGGGATAACGGTGAACCCCTTCAGCCCCAGATAGCGCGCGACATAGTAGGACGGGCGCACAGGATTGGGCGACACGCCGACAACCGCGATCACACGGGTCGTGGTCAGGATGTCGCGCAGGAAAGTGTCGGAGTATTCTGTCATGGCAACCCAGCCTTGCCAGAAAAAGGCGCCCGAACCAAGAGGCCGGGCGCCAGTGCGGAACGAGGGACAGTGAATTGAAGCGCTGCGGTTCCGACGCCGCGCTTCCACAAAGTAATGTAAGAACGTGAAGGCTGTGTAAAAAGACCGGGTCGCGGTTTTGTGATCACTTAGTGGCCAGCACCGCCGGCCAGAACGCATCGGCGCGCGCGACATTGCCCGTGATGTCCTCGCTCCAGATCGCGCGGACTTCGGTCGAGAAGTTGAGGTAGAGCCGGCCGTCCTTGACCGTGAACGCGTCCGGCGCAGTGGATGCGATGGAGCCCTTGGACATCGCGTAGGCGCAGTAACCGCCGTATTGCGGTGCATAGGCGGCAGGATTCATCTCGAAGGCTTCCATCGTCTCAGCCGACGCGAAATACCAGGTCGCGCCCCGCCACATCAGCGCGTGATGAACATCGCCCGCGACCGGCTTGCCTTCGGTGAAATAGGCGACCGGATCGTAGCCCGAAATCGCAACGCCTCCGGGCGCGAAGACCTCCGGCTCATTGGCGAAGGCCGGACGCAGGATCGTGCCCGCGACAGGAACGGCGAGCGCGGCGACAAGCAGGGCGCGGCGGGTGAGGTTCATGGCGACTCCATTCCGGCATCGGTCGGTT
>JBNKFC010000209.1:0-3131 GCA_050289105.1 Paracoccaceae bacterium
AAGGCGCGGGTCGATTGGGAAATGCGGCCCGTCCAGCATTCCGACGCCGATTTCGTCAAGGATGACCTCCGCCGCTACTGCGCCGAGACGCTCATCCCCGCGATGCGCGCCGTCTCGCCCGGCGCCGATATCGTCACGGAAGTCATCGGCGAGGTCGACGGGTTGATCCCGGCCGATGAGAACGAGGCCAAGGCCATCGTCATGGAACTGACCGGCGCGAATGGCGCCGACACCGTGCCCTTCGGCACCGAGGCGGGGATCTTCCAGTCCCTCGGCATGTCGGCCGTCGTGTGCGGTCCGGGCTCCATCGACCAGGCCCACAAGCCGGACGAATATGTGGAGATCGACCAGTTGTCCCAATGCCTCGCCATGCTCGAAAAGCTGGCAGGTCAACTCGGTTAGGCCGATGGACCCCGCCGCCGAAACCCCGGCCGTACGGGCCTTCTGGCGGGCGGCTCCCTTCATCTTCGTGCTCTTCTGGTCCGGCGGATACAGCTTCGCCAAGCTCGGCCTGCCGCATACCGAACCCATGACGATGCTGGCGCTCAGATACGGGCTTGCCGTGCTGCTGCTCTCGCCTTTCCTCCTGCGACGGGCGGTGGTCTGGCCCAAGACGGCGCGGCACTGGGCGGCACTCGGCGTGACCGGCATTCTCATCCAGTGCGTCTATTTCGGCCTCGCCTACCAGGCGATGAAGATGGGGATGAATGCCGGCACCACTGCCATCATCATGGCAATGCAACCGATCCTCGTCGCCGCCCTTTCGCCGCTCGTCACCGGCAGGCGCGGCGGCGGCAGGCTTCTCTGGCTTGGTCTCTTCCTTGGTTTTTCCGGCGCCCTCACGGTCATCCTCACCGGCGAGAGCCTCGGGCCCAGCCCCTGGGGCGCGGCACTCCTCGCGCTCTCCGCCCTTCTCGGCATCACGCTCGCTACGCTCTTCGAGAAGGCCCACGGCCTGAAGACCGATCCGGCCGTCAGCGGCGTGGCGCAATACCTGGTGGGCTTCGCCATCATCGCCCCCGCCGCTTACTTCACCGAATCGATGCGGATCGACTGGGCGCCCGAATTCGTCATCGCCATGGCCTATCTCGTGATCGCGAATTCCATAATCTCCGTCGGGCTTTACATCGCACTCCTTCAGCGCGGCGACGCCACGCGCATCTCCTCGCTCATGTATCTCGTGCCGCCGCTCGCCCTCCTCCTCGCCTGGGCCATCCTCGGCGAACCGATCACGCCTTTCACGCTCCTCGGCTTCGCGCTCTCGGTTGCCGGGGTCTGGCTCGTCAGCAAGCAAACGGCATGACCGACACGCCCACCGCCCGCGACCGCTTCGAACGGCTCCATGCGGAATTGCGCGACCGCATCTGCCTGCTCGACTACGCCCCCGGCACAAGGCTCTCGGAAGAGGCGCTGGCGGCCGAGTTCGGGGTCAGCCGCACGCCGCTCCGCCGCGTCCTAGGCCGGCTGGAGGCCGAGGGTCTGGTGCAATCGGTCCACGGCGTCGGCACTTTCGTGACGGACGTGGAGATCGGCGAGCTGACCCAGACCTACCAGCTCCGGCTTGAGCTTGCCGAACTCGTCGGTCGCCTTTCCCGCCAGCCACCCGATGCCGCGCTCATGGCCGAGTTCCGCGCGGTGGCCGACCGCGCGAAGGCACTGACGCAAGCCCCCGACCCCCGCGCCTTCGCCCAGCTCAACATGGATTTCTTCCTTGCCCGTCTTCGCCTGACCGCCAACGAACCCCTGCGCGAAATCGCCGAGCGGCTCTACATCCGCACCGCGCGGATCTGGATGAAATCGGTCTTCGCCAGCCGCGTCGATTTGCGCGAAGAAGCCGAGACCTTCCGGCGCGAGATCGAGGACGTCCTTGCCGCGCTTGACATCGGCGACCTGCACGCCGCGTCGCTGATCCAGCGCGCCCATATCTCGATGAGTTTCGAGCGGCTGAAGGCCGGGGGCCGCGCCTCCGCCTGACCGCTTCCCCCCGTCAGCCGCCCACCCTATAGTCGGCGCAACTTCGTCGCGACGAAAACCAGCGGCAGATCGGGCATGACAACGAAAAGCGCCAAGGAACAGGTCTTCAACCTCCTCTGCATCGGGCAGGCGGGGCGGCTCGGCTATGAGGCGGTTGTGCTAGCCGCGACCTTGCGCGCGACCAATCCCGATTTCCCCGGCCGTCTCATCGTGCTCGAACCGCAGTCCGGCCCGCGCTGGAAAGACGATCCGCGCCTCCCCGCGCCGATCCGCGCGCTTTTGGAAGGCTTCGGGGCCGAGATCGTGCCGTTCGAGAACAGCCATTTCGGCGAAAGCTATCCCTACGGCAACAAGATCGAGGGGCTGCTGGCCGCGCCGGAGGGTGAGCCCTTCCTCTTCCTCGACACCGACACCCTCGTCACCGGCCCCCTCGCCTCGGTCGGTTTCGACTTCGACCGCCCCGCCGCCTCGATGCGGCGCGAGGGCACATGGCCGGTGATCGAGCTCTATGGGCCGGGCTACGGCGAGATCTGGAAATCGCTCTACGACAAGTTCCGGCTCGACTACGCGTCGACGCTCGACCTGACGCAACCCGACGAATACTGGGAACGCTATCTCTATTTCAACGCCGGCTGGTTCTTCTACCGCTGCCCGCGCGAATTCGGCCGACGCTTCCTCGACTACGCTCTGGCGATCCGCGATGACGGTCCGGAAGCACTTGTCTGCCAGCCGCTCGATCCCTGGCTCGACCAGGTGGCGCTGCCTCTTGTGATCCACTCCTTCGGCGGCGGCCGTCCGGGGCCGGAACTGGACGGCCTCGACGGCGACGTGACCTGCCACTACCGTCTCTTCCCGCTTCTCTACGCGCGGGAAAGCGATCGGGCGGTCGCGGTGCTGGAAGAGGCGATCGCGCCTAATGCGCTGAAGAAGATTCTGAAGGAGTACGAGCCCCTGAAGAAGATCGTCTATCAGGGCAAGGGCGCCAAGATCCGCGCGATGTTCGACCGCGCCGACCTGCCCCGGCGCGAGCAGGTGATCCGCAACACGATCAAGCGCGCGGGCCTCTGGCTGCGCTAGGTCGTCAGACAAAGAACGGGCGCCATCCCCTTGATGAACAAGCGGTCATAGCACCCGGCATGCGCTCATCCGAACTTCAG
>JBNKFC010000210.1:0-3543 GCA_050289105.1 Paracoccaceae bacterium
GGATCGAGCCGGGCGAGCGCGCTCAAATCCCCGGCAGCGGCGCCGTGCGCGATCCAAAGACCCGCGAGAAGTTGGAGCGTGATCGCCCGAATGTTCATACCGCCTGCCCGTTTTCGGCGATCATAGCCCTGCGCGTGTATCGGCGAAATACCTTAACCCCGGTTTCTCATGAACTCGTGAAGCCGCGCCAGACCCTCGCGTATGTCGGCCGTCGTCCGCGCATAGGAAAAGCGCAGGGTCGTCATTCCCCGGCGCGGGTCGAAATCGATCCCCGGCGTCACGGCGACATCGGCCTTTTCGAGGATCTCGGCCGCGAAAGCCCGGCTGTCGTCGGTCAGATCGGAGACATCGGCATAGATATAGAACGCGCCGTCGGGCGGCGCGATCTTGGTAAACCCTACCTTCGGCAATTCCTGCAGCATCAGCCGGCGGTTCTCGGCGTAGGTCTTCCGGTTCGCCTCCAGCTCCGGCGCACAGTCCAGGGCGGCCAACGCGGCTACTTGGCTGGCATGCGGCGGGCAGATGAACATGTTCTGCGCCAGACGCTCCACGATGCGCACATGCGCCTCGGGAACCACCATCCAGCCCACGCGCCAGCCGGTCATGGAGAAATACTTCGAGAAGGAGTTGATGACGTAGACCTCGTCCGTCACCTCTAGCGCGGTCACGGCCTTCCGGTCGTAGTGCAGACCGTGGTAGATCTCGTCCGAGATCAGCGCCATTCCCCGCCGCTCGCAAGCCGCCGCGAGCGCCCCGATCTCCGCCCGCCCCAGCATCGTTCCCGACGGATTGCCGGGTGAGGCGACGATGAGCCCCTGAACGCCTTCGGGGATCTCGTCGGGCCGGGGCTGGTAACGGTGTTCCGGCTTTGTCTGGATACCCACAGGCTCCACCGACATCGCCTTCAGGATCTGCCGGTAGGAGGGATAGCCGGGCTCCCCCAGGGCGACTCGGTCGCCAGCGTCGAACAACGCCGAGAACGCCAGCAGGAACGCGCCCGACGACCCTGCCGTCACGATCACGCGGGCGGGATCGAGGTCGACACCGTACCAGTTCGCGTAATGCCGCGCGATGCCCTCGCGCAGGGCCGGCAGTCCGAGCGATACGGTATAACCGAGCGCATCCTCGTCCATGGCTTTCACCAGTGCGGCCCGTGCCGCTGCGGGCGCGGGCGTAGAGGGCTGACCCACTTCCATGTGGATGATGTGCCGACCGGCAGCCTCGGCCGCGCGGGCGGCCTCCACCACGTCCATCACAATGAAGGGATCGACCATCCCGCGGCTTGAAGTGCGCATACTCCCCTCTCTATCGTGGCGGGCGAGACCCGGGCCGTTCATTCCAGCCTGCGCGTCCAAGGTCAATGGCCGCTTCTGGCCGGGGCTTGCGGCGCGGGGGAAATCTGCGATGGTCGTCCCCCGAAATGCCGAGGCGCGCGCCGCCGTTCCACCAGATAGGGATTGCCCCATGAGACTTGCCCCGCTTGCCGTCGTCGCGGCTCTTGCCTCCCCCGCTGCCGCGTTCGACGTCTCGGCAATGTCCGACACAGAACGGGCCACCTTTCGCGCCGAGATCCGCGCCTATCTGCTGGAAAACCCCGAAGTGCTGTCGGAGGCGATCGATGTCCTTCAGAAGCGCCAGGCAGAGGCGGCCGCAAAGGGCGATCTGGAGCTTGTGAAGGCGAATGCCGACGACATCTTCAAGGACGGCTATTCGTTTGTCGGCGGCAATCCCGAGGGCAGCCTGACGGTGGTGGAATTCATCGACTACCGCTGCGGCTATTGCCGCAAGGCTCATGCCGAGGTGCAGGAACTGGTCGCCTCTGACGGTGATATCCGCTACGTCGTCAAGGAGTTCCCGATCCTTGGCGACCAGTCGGTGATCGCCTCGCGCTTCGCCATCGCGACGCTTCAAGTGGCCGGGGATGAGGCCTACGAAAAGGTCAATGCGGGCTTTTACGAGAGCTTCCGGGGCGACGTGACGAAGGAAACGCTGATCGCGTTCGCGACCGATCTCGGCCTCGACAGCGAGGCGATCGTCGCCCGGATGGATGCGCCCGAAGTCACCAAGGTGATCGAGGAGAACCATCTGCTGGCCCAGCGCATGCAGATCTCGGGAACCCCGACCTTCGTGATGGGCGGGCAGATGCTGCGCGGCTATGCGCCGCTGGACACGATGCGCGCCATCGTCAAGGAAGAACGCGGCTGAGGGCTTGGTGCGATCGATCCATCGTCGATGATCGCGACCGGCTCTGGATGCGTCGCACCCGGCGAGGACGTCCGAGACTTCGGCTGAGCGGCACGGCCGCCCCGGAAGGAATGGCCCCGCAATCTTGCCCGGCCCGCCCCCTGCCGCATCGCGACAGCCTTCGCTGGCAGGATTTGCCGCGCACGATCCGCTTGCGCTGCGCCGAGTGATCCAGATCATGGCCACCGGCCGCGGTTGCTGGTTGAACCCGCCGCATGAGCAATCAGGAGCCGCCAATGACTGCCCCCCTCGCCGGTATCACCGTCCTCGACCTCACCCATGTCCTTGCTGGGCCTTTCGCCTCGTCGATCCTCAGCGATCTCGGCGCCAAGGTGGTGAAGATCGAGAAACCGGGCTCCGGCGATGACACACGGGCGTTTCCGCCCTTCGTTGGCACCGAAAGCGCGTATTTCGCGGGCCTCAACCACGGAAAGCTCTCGATCGCGCTCGATCTGAAGGCGGAGGCGGACCGGGCGACGTTCGACCGGCTCCTGTCGCGGTCCGACATACTGATCGAAAACTACCGCCCCGGCACGATGGAAAAGCTCGGTCTGGGCTGGGACACACTTTCGGCCCGCTTCCCGCGTCTCATCTACGGCGCCGTCTCGGGCTTCGGTCATACCGGACCCGAAGCGTCCAAGCCCGCCTATGACATGGTCGTGCAGGCGCGCGGCGGGGTCATGTCGATCACCGGCGAAGAGGGTGGCACGCCGGTCCGGGTCGGCGCCTCGATCGGCGACATCGTCGCGGGGATGTACCTCGTCCAGGGTGTCCTCGCCGCGCTACTGCGCCGCGAAAAGGATGGCAAGGGGTCGAAGATCGACATCTCGATGCTCGACGCACAGCTCGCGATCATGGAACACGCCGTCGCGATCACCGCGACGACCGGCGTGCCCCCCGGTCCGACCGGCGCGCGCCATCCGACGATCACGCCCTTTTCGACCTTTCGCGCCGCCGATGGATTTTTCGTCATCGCCGCCGGCAACGATGGGCTTTTCGCCAAGCTTTGCGGCGCGCTCGATCTGGGCGACCTGCCCCACGACCCGCGCTTCGCGACGAATGCGGCGCGCTGCGACAATGTCCACATGCTCAAACGCCTGATCGAGGCGAAGACCCTTGCCGAACCGCGCGCCCACTGGATCGCGGCGCTGGAAGCGGCCGGGGTCCCGACCGGCAAGGTGCAGAACATGGCCGAGGTTCTTGCCGATCCGCAGCTTGTGGCGCGGAACATGATTACCGAAGTGCCCGCCCGGCCGGGCGGCGCGAGCTTCACCGCGGCCGGCAATCCGATCAAGATGA
>JBNKFC010000211.1:0-2105 GCA_050289105.1 Paracoccaceae bacterium
GGTATCTCAGCACGCGCCCTCGGCCGTGGAGCCCAGGCATGCCTCCAGCCCGAAGCGCTCGGAGGGTCAAGACGGCTGCGGGAGGCCTCGCTGCTCCAGATGCCGCCCTCGCCTCTCTGCCTTATCGCGCTGGCGACACGGCGGCCTAGGGGCCGGTCGCTCCGTTTCCTTTCTTTCCCCTGGCCGTTGGACTATAGCGGGCGCGCGCTTCCATGGCGCGGGGAGCATCGGAGCAAGGGGTTTCGGGCCGTGCCGTGGATGACTTTGTCGCCGTCGACGAAACGCTGGAGGGACACGCGGTTTACCGATTGTCGCTCCCTAACCAGAAACTAGAGCGCCCATTCGTGGAGCACGACGAACCAGAGCCGGCGAAAGGCGCCCCCTCGTCTGAGGCGGGGGCGTTTTTTGACGGCACCTTGCCGGCAAACTGACCGGCGCTCTAGCGCTCCGAGGAATACTGCATGGAATCGCTGATCTACGCTGCGCCAGTCGCTGGAATCCTGGCGCTGCTGTTCGCCTTCATCAAGACGAACTGGGTCAATCGCCAAGAGGCGGGTGACGCCGAGATGGTCGAGATTGCCGCCCGCATCCGCGAAGGGGCGATGGCGTTCTTGGCTCGAGAATACAAGGTCCTCGCCGCCTTCGTGGTCCTCGTCGCGGCTCTCTTGGCTTTCGCCAACATGAGCGGGGAAGGGCGCAGCCCCCTCATCGCCGTTTCCTTCATCGCCGGAGCATGCGCGTCGGGGCTTGCAGGCTATTTCGGAATGCGCGTAGCCACGGCTGCCAACGTTCGCACCACCGCCGCCGCCCGTCAGGGGCTCGCACCGGCATTGGCCGTGGCGTTCTCGGGCGGCTCGGTCATGGGGATGAGCGTGGTGGGCCTGGCCTTGGTCGGTCTCGGAGGTTTGTACATCATCTACTCGACGAGCGTTTTCTCCGACAACCTGGCCACGACGCTCAACGCGCTCACGGGCTTTTCGATGGGTGCTTCCTCGATCGCCCTGTTCGCCCGCGTCGGTGGCGGCATCTACACGAAGGCGGCAGACGTCGGAGCGGACCTCGTCGGCAAGGTGGAGAGCGGCCTTCCGGAAGACGACCCGCGCAATCCAGCGGTCATCGCCGACAACGTCGGTGACAACGTCGGTGACGTTGCCGGAATGGGTGCCGACCTCTTCGAATCCTTTGTCGGCGCCATCATCGGAGCGATGGTTCTCGGTCTGGGAGCCGCCGCCGTCCAATCCGGCGACAGCGTTGGCCCGGTGGTCTTGCCCCTGGCCATCGCCGCGGGTGGCACGATCTGCTCAATCCTAGGCACATTCGTGGTCCGCACCCGGGAAGGTGGAAATCCCCAGGCGGCTCTCGACACGGGTGCGTTTGGTGCAGCCGCAATCATGGCTGCACTCACCTTCGTTCTCGCCAAGGTGCTGTGGCCCGAGGGCGGCACGATGATGGGCGACCAAGAAGTCACCTGGCTCAATGTCGGCAGCGCGACGGTCATCGGTCTGGGAACGGGCGTCGCCGTCGGCCTCATCACCAGCTACTACTGCAGCCTGGACAGGGGCCCGGTGAACGGCATCGCTGAACAGTCCAAGACCGGCACCGCCACCAACATCATCGCCGGTCTCGGCCTCGGCATGCAGTCGACGGCGGTACCGATCATCTGCATCGTGGTGGGCGTGGTCGCTTCCGCGTCGGTCGCCGGTCTCTACGGCGTGGCCATCGCCGCCCTCGGCATGCTCAGCACCACGGGCATCCAGCTCGCCGTCGACGCCTACGGCCCCATCGCGGACAACGCAGGCGGGATCGCCGAGATGAGCAGCCAAAAGCCTCAGGTGCGCGAGCGAACGGACAAGCTCGACGCCGTCGGCAACACCACGGCTGCCATCGGCAAGGGCTTCGCCATCGGCTCGGCGGCCATGACCGCCCTCGCCCTCTTCGCGGCCTTCGCCCAGCAGGCGGGGATCACCGGGATCAACATCTCGGACCCGATCGTCATGGGTGGTCTCTTCATCGGCGGCATGCTCCCCTTCCTCTTCTCCTCCATGGCCATGAACGCGGTGGGCGAGGCGGCCATGGACATGATCACGGAGGTGCGCCGGCAGTTC
>JBNKFC010000212.1:0-2690 GCA_050289105.1 Paracoccaceae bacterium
GACGGGTCGCGGCTGACCGAAATGGGCGTGCCCTGCCCCAACCTCTTCACCGGCATGCAGGAGATTCACGGACCGCTGGAATGGATCAGCGTGCAGGACATGGCGGTCGCGACGCATCTGTTCCTGAAAATAGCGGAACGGGCGGCGAAGGCCTAGATCCGTGCGCCGCCCGTTCTGTCCAGTCGTGCCGCCATCCCCGGCGGCGGGACAGTATGAAATCGTTCAGCCGCGCAGCGGGAACAGAACCTCGTGGATCCCGACATTCGGCGCGCCGGCCACCCGGTAGGCGGCGGGGATTGTCTTCGCAAGCTCACTCTGCCGGAACTCGGCAATCGCCTCGGCCGAGTCCCAGATATAGAAACCGCCGTAATGGTTCGGCTTGGTCGATTTCAGGTAGAATTTTTGGACCAGCGACGGCAGGGCGCGGAAATCGGGCGCACGCTCCTCGGCGACCTTGAGGACTTCGCGTTCGGTAAGTGTGGTTTCAAACTGTACGAATTGAACGAACATCTCTCTCTCCTGCTTGGTTTTACGGGACCGGCTCTACCGATCTGTTTGCAGGATGACTTGTTTATTTTCGCAAAGTAATTCGCTAATCTGGCAATATCTTCTTGCAAAAAAGGACAGGAAATTGGCCGATCAGCAATCCGCCCCTTCTTCCGCCCGGCTGGAGTGGAACGATCTTCAATTGATTCTTGCGATCGGACGCGCGGGCGGGCTTTCCGGTGCTGCGCGCCTGTTGGGCCAGACCCATTCGACGATCTTCCGCCGCATCGGCGCGGTCGAGACGCGCACCGGCGTGCGGTTTTTCGACCGGTTCCCGCATGGTTACGTGATGACCGAAGCCGGTCGTGCAGCGATGGTGACGGCCGAACGGGTGGAAAGCGAGGTGCTGGCCCTCGGGCGCGAGGTTCTGGGGCAGGACGAACGGCTCAGGGGCCGCATCCGCGTCACCTGCCCGGAATCCTTCGCTGAGGAACATGCACCCGGTATCATTGCCCGCTTCTGCCGCGATCACCCTGAGATCCAGATCGACCTTGTCCCCGGTCACGGGGCCATGGACCTGAACCGGCGCGAGGCCGAAGTGGCGATCCGCGCGACCCGCGCCGCCCCGGCCACCGCCTTCGGCCGCCGCATCTGCGACTTCCGCTTCGCACTCTACGCCACCCAGGACTATTTGGATCACGCGGGCGACCGGCCCTTGCAGGAGCATAACTACTGCCTAATCGAGGGCACGCTCGGCTGGCTCGTGCCCCATGTCTGGAAGTCGCCGGAAGCGGGCGAACCGCAGGTCGCCTTTCAGTGCCGCGCCTCGCGCGCCGTGCAGAATGCGGGCGCCGAGGGGCTGGGGATCACCTTTCTCCCCTGCTATGTCGGCGATACCGACGACCGGCTTTTACGGGTATCCGACCCGATCGCCGCGCTCGACCTCGATCTCTGGGTCCTGACCCACCGCGACCTGAAAAACACCGCGCGGGTCAGGGCGCTGATGACCCATCTCTACAGCGAACTCAGCGCGCGCGCCTACTATTTCGGCGGCGACATGAAGCCGCCGACAGGGATCAATCTATTGGAACGGCAGGATTAATCAGGCTCGGCCCTTCGCCCGGACCTTCTGCAGTAGCGGCATCAGGTCGGCCATTTCAGGCCCGTGCGGCTGGCCGGTCAGGGCATGGCGCAAGGGCATGAACAGCCCCTTACCCTTGCGGCCGGTCTTTTCCTTCACTGCAGAGGTCCACTCGCCCCAGGTCGCCTCGGTAAAGGGCGGCTCGGGCAGCAGCGCCATCGCCTCGGCCACGAACTCCGCATCCTCCGGCGCGATCACCGGCTCAGCGCCGTCGCGGCAAAGCACCCACCACGCGCCGAGGTCGTCGAGCTTCGTGATGTTCTGCGACGCGACGCGCCAGAAGCGTTCGGCCATCTCCGCCGGCACACCCAGCCCCGCGATCCGGTCCTTTACCGCCTCGAAGGGCAGCGCCTGATTGCGGGCGCGGGTCAGCGGCCACAGATCCTCGGCATCGAACTTGGTCGGTGCCGCGCCGAACTGGGAAAGCTCGAACCCGTCGGCGATCTCGTCCAAGGACATCATCAGTTCGACCGGCTGCGAGGAGCCGAGCCGCGCCATCAGGCTCAACAGCGCCTCCTTGGCCACGCCCTGCGCCCGCAGATCGCGCAAGGAAAGCGTGCCAAGCCGCTTTGACAGGCCCTCACCCTGCGGGCCGGTCAGCAGCGAATGATGCGCGAAGGCGGGCGGGGTTCCACCCATCGCGCGCATGATCTGCACCTGCGTCGCCGTGTTGGTCACATGGTCGGCACCACGCACGATATGGGTGATGCCCATGTCGATATCGTCCACCGACGAGGCGAAAGTATATAGCACCTGCCCGTCGGCCCGGATCAGCACCGGGTCTGAAACGGAAGCGGTGTCGATCGACACATCACCCAGAATCCCGTCGGTCCACTCCGTCCGCTGCTGGTCGAGCTTGAATCGCCAATAGCCGTCGCGCTCCGCCCTCAGCTTGTCCTTCTCGGCCACCGAAAGCCCCAGCCCCGCCCGGTCATAGACCGGCGGCTTGCCCATGTTCAAAAGCTTCTTGCGCTTCAGATCAAGCTCAGTCGGCGTCTCAAACACCTCGTATAGATCGCCCGAGCCGCGCAACTCTTCCGCCACCTCGGCATAGCGGCCCAGC
>JBNKFC010000213.1:0-3414 GCA_050289105.1 Paracoccaceae bacterium
CACGAATACGCCATGCACTTCCCCTGGCAGCGCTGGCCGGCCGCGCCGGACCGCAAGCTCTCGCCGGTTCATGAGAAGGTAAAGGCGCTCGGCGGGCAATTCGGCGCCTACAATGGCTGGGAGCGGGCGAACTGGTTCGCAAAGCCGGGAGACGACACGTCCGAGGAGGCGACGCATACCTGGGGCCGCTCCGGCCCCTGGGAGGCGCGCATCCGCGAGGAATGCGAAGCGGTGCGCGACGGCGTCGGTGTCCTCGACCTGTCGGGCTTTTCGCGCTTCCACCTTTCGGGGCCGGGCGCCAGGGAATGGCTTCTGGGACAGATCGCGGGCGGTCTTCCGAAGCCGGGGCGTCTTTCGCTGGCCTACTTCCCGGATCACCGGGGCCGGATCCAGACCGAGATGTCCGTCGCCTGTAACGGCGAGGACGATTTCACCCTGATCACCGCCGCCGTCGCGCAATGGCATGACTACGAATGGCTCGCGCGTACGCTGCCTGAAGGTGTCACGCTGAAAGACCGGACGAAGGAACTGTCGACGCTGATCGTCACCGGCCCGAAGTCGCGTGACCTCTTCGCGAAGATTTCCGACGCTGACCTGACTCTCCCCTGGCTCAGCCACGAGATGTGGACGGTCGCCGGGCAGAAGGCCGTCCTCGCCCGCGTCTCCTTCGCCGGAGAACTGGGCTGGGAGGTCCACGCCCCGGTCGAGAGCATCCCGGCGATCTACGACGCGGTGCTGGCGGAAGGCGCCAAGCCGTTCGGCATGTGGGCGCTGAATTCCTTGCGGATTGAGAAGGGTTATCGGGCGTGGAAGGGCGACCTTTCGACCGATTACAGCCTTCTCGAAGGCGGGCTCGACCGGTTCGTCAAGTTCGACAAGCCGGAGGACTTCCCCGGAAAGGCGGCACTTCTGGCCGAAAAGCAGCGCGGCGTGAAAAAGCGCTTCGTCACGCTGATCGTCGACGCGGGCGAGTGCGACGCGCCCTACATGTCGACGCTCTGGCAGGACGGCCGCGTCGTGGGCGAGACGACCTCCGGCGCCTGGGGCTACCGGGTCGGGGCGTCGATCGCGCTTGGTATGGTGCGGGCCGACCTCGCGGTGCCAGGGACGGTGCTCGAGGTCGAGATCTACGGCGAGCGGCACCGCGCCGTGGTGCAGAAGGATCAACCGCTCTGGGATCCCGAAAACGCGCGGATCCGAGCCTGATCGGAATGGTGAGGGGTAGAACCATGCCCGTTCCCAACACGATGAGCGGCGTTCGGCTGACCGGACACGGCGGCCCGGACATGCTCGTCTGGTCCGATGACATACCGGTGCCGCGACCAGGGCCGGGCGAAGTGCTGGTGAAAGTGCTGGCGGCCGGCGTCAACCCGACGGACATCAATACGCGCGTTGGCTGGTATGCGCGCGGCGATCAGCCCGAGGGAGGCGGCTGGGGAGGAGCGATCGACTTTCCCCGCATCCAGGGCGGCGACCTTTGTGGCCGCGTCGTCGCATTGGGTGACGGTGTTGAGGGGCTGGACACCGGCGCGCGCGTCATCTGCCCAGTCAATCAGGCCGAACCGACACCGGACAACCCCATGGGCTTCGTGGCGATCGGCTCGGAATACGATGGCGCTTTCGCCGAATTTTGCCGTGTTCCGGCCCGCCACTTGTACGACGTGACCTCCTCACCGCTGTCCGATACCGAAATCGGCGCGATGCCCTGCGCCTATGGTACGGCCCACAACCTCCTGACCCGCTCCGCCGTTCGAAGTGGTGAGCACGTCCTGATCACGGGCGCATCGGGCGGCGTCGGATACGCGGCCGTGCAGCTCGCGATTCTGCGCGGTGCGAAGGTGACGGCCCAGTGTTCGGCGGCGAAGGCGGCGCATGTGCTGGCCGCCGGCGCGACGGTGATCGACCGCGAAAGCGGCCTGGAGCCGGCCTGCTACGATGCCGTCATCGACATCGTCGGCGGACCGCGCGTGTCCGAGAGGCTCAATGCCCTGCGTCCAGGCGGACGCTACGCAACGTCCGGCGCAATCGCCGGCCCGATTGTCGACGTGGACCTCAGGACGATCTACCTTCACGACCTTACGATCATTGGCTGCACGCACCAGACCGGCACGACCTTCGCCGGGCTCGTCGGAATCATCAACGACGGAGCGGTACGCCCTTTGGTCTCGAAGACCTACCCCCTGCGCGACATCACCGTGGCGCAGGAAGACCTTCAGTCGGGGAAATATCCCGGCAAACTCGTGCTCATTCCCCAGGAGAAGCCTTAAATGACCCAGCTTCCAGCAAAGGCCCGCGCCGTCATCATCGGCGGCGGCGTTGTCGGCTGTTCGGTGGCCTATCACCTCACCAAGCTCGGCTGGAAAGATGTCGTTCTGCTTGAACGCAAGCAGTTGACATCTGGCACCACCTGGCACGCAGCAGGGCTGATCGGGCAGCTCCGCGCCTCGGCCAACATGACGCGGCTCGCCAAGTATTCGGCAGACCTTTACCGGGGGCTCGAGGCGGAGACGGGGCTTGCCACGGGGATGAAGACCGTGGGCTCGGTCTCCGTCGCGCTGACAGAGGCGCGGAAGGAGGAGTTGTTCCGCAACGCCTCGATGGCGCGGGGCTTCGGGGTGCCGGTCGAGGAGATGTCGCCAGCCGAGGTGAAGGATCGCTATCCGCATCTGAACATCGAGGGCGTGAAGGCGGGCGTCTGGCTGCCGACCGACGGGCAGGGCGATCCGGCGAATATCGCGCTGGCCCTTGCCAAGGGCGCGCGCCAGCGCGGAGCGATGGTCGTCGAAGGCGTGAAGGTTACCGGTGTCACGGTCGAGGGGCGGCGCGCCAAGGCGGTGTCCTGGACGAAGGACGGCGAAAGCGGCTCTATTCAGGCGGATCACGTGGTCAATTGCGCCGGCATGTGGGGCCGCGAGGTCGGCCGGATGGCAGGCGTCAACGTACCGCTACATGCCTGCGAGCATTTCTACATCGTGACCGAACCGATCCCCGGCCTCACGCAGATGCCGGTGCTGCGGGTGCCGGACGAATGCGCCTATTACAAGGAGGATGCGGGCAAATACCTTCTGGGCGCCTTTGAGCCGAATGCGAAGCCCTGGGGCATGGCGGGCATCCCCGAGGATTTCTGCTTCGACCAGTTGCCCGAGGATTTCGACCATTTCGAGCCGATCCTCGAACGCGCCGTGAACCGGCTGCCGATGCTCGCCGAGGCAGGGATCCACACCTTCTTCAACGGGCCTGAAAGCTTTACCCCGGACGATGCCTACAACCTCGGGCTCTCGCTCGAAGTCGACAATTTCTGGGTGGCGGCCGGGTTCAATTCCATTGGCATCCAGTCCGCCGGCGGCGCCGGCATGGCGCTGGCCGAGTGGATGGAGACGGGCGAAAAGCCGTTCGACCTCGGCGACGTCGATG
>JBNKFC010000214.1:0-2135 GCA_050289105.1 Paracoccaceae bacterium
TCCGGCGGGGATTTCCGGCTGGTCTTCGCCGTGGCGATCCTGCCGGCCGCAATCTCCGTCCTGATCCTCGCCAGGGGCGTGGAGGAGCCGTTGCACAAGGCGGCGCCGGCGGTGCGGCCGCGCTTCGACCGGGCCAGCATGGCCGCCCTCGGGCCGGCCTTCTGGGCGGTCACGGCGCTTGGCGCGGTGATGAGCTTCGCGCGGATCTCGGAAGCCTTCCTGATCCTTCAGACCAATGCGGCGGGCCTTTCCGTGGCGCTGGCGCCGGTGGTCCTTGTCGTGATGAACATCGTCTACGCGGCGACCGCCTGGCCCGTCGGCATCCTCTCGGACGGGATCGGGCGGCGCGGGCTGCTGCTTCTCTCGCTTGTCGTGCTGGCGGTGTCGCACGGGGTTCTGGCGCTCTCGAGCGGGGTGGGGGCCGCGCTTGCGGGGGTCGCCCTCTGGGGGCTGCACATGGGGCTGAGCCAGGGCCTTCTGTCGGCGGCGGTGGCCGATGCGACGCCGGCGCCGCTGCGCGGCACCGGCTTTGGCGTCTTCAACCTGGTCGGCGGGCTCGCGGTGCTCCTGGCGAATACGGTCGCGGGCGGGCTCTGGGCCTACGCTGGCGCGCCGGTGACCTTCGGCGTCGGCGCGGCGGCCGCTCTTCTGGCCTTGATCCTCGCCCTGAGGCAGGGGCGGGGAAAGCCGGACAGCATACACTCGCATGCAACTAAGCGGTTAGAATAGCAGTTTATTCCCGCCCCCCGCTCGGCTAGGGTCCGACGCAACCGCGACCCGGAACCCGCCCGATCATGACTACCATCGACGACCATCCGCTGCGCTATGCGCTTGTCAACGAACTGCATGCGCGGCCGTTCCCGTCGCTCGACGTGCCATGCCATGCGGTCTATTTCGCCGTCAAACAGCCGGTGGACGCGCATAACCGAGACCGCGAGGCCGACCGCGACCATCTGCTGACACTGCTCGACCGCCACGGCGCGGCGCATCCGCCCGAAGGCGCCACGCATCACAGCGCCCGGATCGGGCGCTGCGACCTGAAATGGGAAAGCCACACCGAATTCGTGACCTATTCGGGCTTCTGCAAGGGCGTCGGCGACCGCGCCTTCAACCCGGCCGAGGCCGACATCTTTCCCGCCGACTGGTCGGCCGAGGCGCCCGGCAAGCGCCTCGCGGCTTGTCTCATCCGGGTCGAGACTCTGCCCGAGGATCTCTCGGAAGTCACCGCCAAGCTCGAAGACTGGTTCGTGGCCGAAAGTCTTGCCACGTCCTGGGTCCTCGACGAGGCCGCGATCATCGCCGGCGACTTCAAGATCGACCCGGCGGGACAGATGCGCTTTGCCGTCTTCGTGCGTCCCGGCACCGGGGCGCGGCGCGTCGGCCGCATTGTCCAGCGCCTGTGCGAGATCGAGACCTACCGGGCGATGTCGATGCTTGGCCTCCGCCGGGCGAGGGATCTGAACGCCCGGCTCAACGCACTCGATCCGGCGCTGTCGTCGCTGGTCGCCTCCCTGTCGGATCAGGGCAGCGGAGCCGAGGAGACGCTGCACGAGCTGCTCGAAATCTCGGCCGAACTCGAAGCGCTGTCGGTCCGCCACACGTTCCGTTTCGGCGCGACCGGGGCCTATGAGGCCATCGTCACCCAGCGCGTCGCGGTCCTGCGCGAATCCCGGTTCAACGGTCGCCAGACCTTCGCCGAATTCATGATGCGGCGCTACGATCCGGCGATGCGGACCGTGAAATCGGCCGAACGCCGGCTGGAACAGATGGCCGCGCGTGCCGAGCGGGCGGGCGAACTCCTGCGCACACGGGTCGACGTCGAACGTTCGGGCCAGAACCAGAAACTCCTCGAAAGCATGGACCGCCGCGCCGATCTCGCGCTCCGGCTCCAGCACACGGTCGAGGGGCTCTCGGTCGTGGCGATCAGCTACTACGCCGTCAGCCTCGCGACCTACCTTCTGCTTCCCTTCGCCGAAGCGGCGCATTGGCCGAAAAGCGCACTCACCGCCGCACTCGTGCCGATCGTCATGCTTGGCGTCTGGTTTATGGTCCGGCGCATCCGTAAATCGATGCACTGAGCTTCTTCTTGGACGAAATACTCTGGGGGTCCGGGGGCGAAGCCCCCGGCGGGTCGG
>JBNKFC010000215.1:0-2567 GCA_050289105.1 Paracoccaceae bacterium
GACCCTCCGCGCAATGCAACTCGTCTGACGGAGGACCGACATGGCGGAAACCTTGCCCGAATGGGCCATAAAGGGGGAACTCATCCTCAACTGCAACTGCACGGTCTTCTGCCCTTGCGTGATTTCGCTTGGCGATCATCCGCCGACCGAGGGCCACTGCATGGGCTGGGCCGGCATCCGCATTGACGCGGGCCATTTCGACGGCGAGGACCTCTCGGGGCTCAATGTCGGGCTACTTCTGGAGATCCCCGGCCGCATGGGGCGCGGCAACTGGAAGGCCGCCGCCTATATCGACGACCGCGCCAGCGACAAGGCCTATGAGGGCCTTCTGAAGGTCTTCACCGGGCAGGCGCGGGGCACGACCGGCCTCTTCAAGGTGCTCGTCAGCGAATTCCTCGGCGCCGAACGCGCGCCGGTGACGTTCGAGACCGAGGGCAAGACCCGCCGCCTGACCGTGGGTCGCGCCATCAAGGGCGAGATCGCGCCGGTCGAAGGGCATGGCGGCAAGGATATCGTGGTGACCAACACTGAATACTGGATGGGCCCCGACATCACCGTCGCCAAGGCCTCAAAGGGCCGTGTCCGCGCCTTCGGCCGGGTCTGGGATTTCGACGGCCGCTCGGCCGAGATCTGCCAGATCGACTGGCACGGGCCGAACTGAGCGGGGCAGGGAGCACGACATGACGGTAATCACGTCCTCGCGCCGCGTGCGGCGCACACCTTTCACCCCCGGGGTCGAGGCCGCCGGCGTCACGAGCTACACGGTCTACAACCACATGCTGCTTCCGGCGCAGTTTGGCGGCTTTGTCGAGGATTACCACCATCTGAAGCGTCACGTTCAGGTCTGGGACGTGGCTTGCGAACGGCAGGTGAGCGTCAAGGGGCCTGACGCTTTCAGGCTGATGACGCTGATCTCGCCGCGCGATCTCACCAAGATGGCGGACGATCAGTGCTACTATATCCCTGTGGTCGATCGGAACGGCGGTATGCTCAACGATCCGGTGGCGGTGAAGATCGCGGCGGATCATTACTGGATCTCGATCGCCGACAGCGATTACCTTCAATACGTCCTCGGCGTTTCCGACGCACTCGGTCTTGATGTCGAGGTTGAAGAACCGGATGTCTCGCCACTCGCGGTGCAGGGCCCGAAGTCGGATGACCTGATGGCACGGGTCTTCGGTGACGAGGTCCGAGACATTCGCTTCTTCCGCTACAGACGACTCAGCTTCGAAGGGCGCGAGATGATCGTCGCGAGGTCGGGCTATTCGAAGCAGGGCGGGTTCGAAATCTACGTTGACGATTGGGACCATGGCATGCCGCTCTGGGAGGCGCTCTTTGCCGCGGGCGAGGATCTTAATGTCCGGGCAGGCTGCCCGAACCTGATCGAGCGTGTCGAGGGCGGGCTTCTGAGCTACGGCAACGACATGACGCGCGCAAACACGCCGTTCGAAGCGGGCTTGGGCAAGTTCGTCAACTCGCCGGCTGACTATATCGGCAAGGCAGCTCTCGCCGCTCGACCGGCCGAAAGAATGATCCGGCCGCTTGCCATCTCCGGCGACCTGCCGCGGTGCGACCGGCTCTGGCATGTCTATGCCGGCGGTGCGAAAGTCGGGCAAGTGACGAGCGCCAAGTACAGTCCCGACTTCAATACGAACGTCGCCATCGGGATGATCGAAAAAAGCCATTGGGACGCGGGTACGAGCGTCGAGGTCGAGACGCAGGACGGCATGCGGAGTGCCGTCGTGCAGGAAAAGTTCTGGATTTGAAGGAGGCTGGACGATGATCAACGCACTTGTGGTGGAAAAGGACGAGGCGTCGGGCAAGACCAGCGCCTCGGTTCAGGCGATCGAGGAAAGCCGCCTTCCCGATAGCGAGGTAAGGGTCGCGGTCGAGTATTCGACCGTGAACTACAAGGACGGGCTTTGCATCGGCCCCGGCGGCGGGCTGGTGCGGCACTATCCGCATGTGCCGGGGATCGACTTCGCCGGGACGGTAGAGACCTCCTCAGATCCCCGCTACAAACCCGGCGACAAGGTCGTGCTGACCGGCTGGCGGGTGGGCGAGGCGCATTGGGGCGGCTATGCCCAGAAGGCCTCTGTCCGCGCCGACTGGCTGGTGCCGCTGCCGAAGGGATTGACGACGCGGCAGGCCATGGCGGTAGGCACCGCTGGCCTGACGGCGATGCTCGCGGTAATGGCGCTCGAGGATCACGGGCTGGAGCCCGGTCACGGGCCGGTTCTGGTGACCGGTGCTGCGGGCGGTGTCGGGTCGGTCGCCACTGCGATCCTTGCGAAACTCGGGTACGAGGTGGCCGCAGTGACGGGCCGGCCCGAGACGGCCGACTACCTCACCGGCCTAGGCGCCACCCAGATCGTCGCGCGCGAGGAGCTGACCGAGGTCACCCGCAAGCCGCTCGAGGGCGAGCAATGGGCGGGCTGCGTCGATGCCGTCGCGGGGGCCATGCTCGGCCGGGTGCTCAAGCAGATGAAATACGGCACCTCCGTCGCGGCGGTCGGCCTGGCCGGCGGCGCGGCGATCGAGGGGGCGCTCATCACGCCCTTCATCCT
>JBNKFC010000216.1:0-1742 GCA_050289105.1 Paracoccaceae bacterium
ATCGACGTCCGCAAGGTCGGGCTGGAGCGTTGGCTCTACGAGTTGGCCAACAATCAGCCGATGGCCTATGGCATCCTCGCCCTCGTCCTCGCGGCCCTTGCCGGCTGGGGCGCCTCGGCGGCGTTCCGGCTGTTGCGGAACGGCTAGCGCAAGCGTGTGATACCGCGGCCCTTGGCCCGGCCGACCTTTACCTGCAGCGCGTCAGAACGCCTTGAAGGTCATCGTCGTCAGGGTGCGGCTGATGCCGGGAATGTCGAAGAGCTTTTCCGTCAGCCAATGGCCGACATCCTCGGTCTCGGGGATGTAGACCTTCGCGATGAGATCGTAGTCGCCCGAGGTCGAGTAGAGCTCGGACACAACCTCCCGGTCGTAGATTTCGTTGGCGACATCGTAGGTCTTGCCGGGCTGGCAGCGGAACTGGACGAAAACGCAGCGCATGGGGACTCCCTGTCTATTGCGACGGAGAGTAGAGCGTTTTCGGAGCGACCGGAACCCATTGCGCGGAGGCATCCGCCGGTCGTCTCCAACCCGGGACTGCGGATGACGGGATCAGCCGTCCTCCGACGGCGCGAGCGAAAGCGGCGCGGCCGGTCTCGGCAGGTCATCGGTGGTCAGCGGCTCCGTCGGTCGGGCAAGGCGGTTGCGAACGACCCAGTGAAGGCGGGTTTCGGCACGCGTGATCGCGACATAGGCAAGCCGCTTCCAGAGTGGCACGCCGGCTTCGATCCGGCCTGTGCGCGCGGCGACGAAAAGGTCCGGGGCGAAAACCTGCACCTCCTCCCATTGCGAGCCTTGCGCCTTGTGGATCGTCACGGCGGCGCCGTGCAGGAAGGCAGCCCCCATGCGGGCGGCGAAGGGAATGAAGGGCTCCTCCTCGTCCGGGAGTTCGATCTTGATGATCGAGGCGGCCGAGACTTGCGGGTCTTCGGCGCCGATGACGTGAAGGCGCGAAAACCCGGCCTTGTTGCCGGGGCCGAGATAGATCACCTGGGCGCCCTTGATCAGCCCGCGCGCCTCGAGGTCGATGCGTTTCTTGCGGTGCTTCAGGGGCAGTTCGATGCCGTCGCAGATCAGCGGCTCGCCGGGCAGGAGCTGGTCCGGAGGCGCGCCATAGGCAGCGCGGAAGGCCTGGATAAGGCGGATCCGGGTCTGGTTGCGCCAGACGAGGACGGGCGAGCGGGCCATCAGGCCGGAATCCACCCGCTCGGCCCATTGCACGCGGTCATCCTTGCGCGCGGCATCGGCCACCATCCGCTCGAAGGTCTGGAAGTCGAGCTCCGGGTCTGCGAGCGCATGGGCAAGGTCGAGGATCGGGTTGTCCTCGGCCTGCCGGTGGATGCGGTGGAGCAGGAGCTTGCGGCCCTCGGCGAGCTTGTCGAAGACCATCTCGCCCGACTGGCCGACCGGGGCGAGCTGGGCGGGGTCGCCGAAGAGAACGAGCGTCGGGAAAATCTCCCTGAGGTCGTCGAGCTGGCGCTGGTCGAGCATCGAGGCCTCGTCGACGAAGCCAATGTCCAAAGGGTCCTCGCGCCGTTTCCAGCCGAGAATGAAGTCGGAGCCGCGCAAACCTGCGGTGGCGAGGGCACCGGGGATCGATTTTACCTGATCGTAGAACAGCTTCGCGCGGTCGAGCGCGGCGTCGGTCAGGCCTTCGACCGTCGGCCGGTCGCCGTTGCCGGCGAGCCATTCGGCAATCTTCTCGTATTCCGGGTCGTAGACCGGCGTGTAGAGGATGCGGTGGA
>JBNKFC010000217.1:0-4892 GCA_050289105.1 Paracoccaceae bacterium
ACACCTGACATGCGCCGCGCGATGGCCCTTTAGACGGCCACGCGCGGCGCCAAGACCAAAGGAGCTGCCGCCATGCGGGATCTGGATCTCATCACCATCGGCCGGTCGTCGGTCGACCTTTCCGGCGCGCAGGTCGGCGGCCGGCTCGAGGATATGGCGGCCTTTCAGAAGTACGTTGGTGGCTCGCCCACCAACATGTCCGTGGGCACGGCCCGTCTGGGGCTGAAATCGGCGCTTATCACCCGTGTCGGGGACGAGCATATGGGCCGCTTTATCCGCGAGCAGCTGGCGCGCGAAGGTGTCTGCGTCGATGGCGTCAAGACCGACGCAGAGCGGCTGACCGCGCTCGTTCTCCTCGGCATCCGCGATGAAGACCGCTTCCCGCTGATCTTCTACCGCGAAAACTGCGCCGACATGGCGCTGTGCGAGGATGACATCGATCCCGCCCTGATCGCGCGCAGCCGCGCCGTCGTGGCGACGGGGACGCATCTCAGCCATCCCCGGACCGAAGCGGCCGTGCTGAAGGCGCTCAACCTGGCGCGCAAAAACGGTGCGCGCACCGCGCTGGACATCGACTACCGGCCCAACCTCTGGGGCCTTTCGGGCCATGGCGACGGCAAGAACCGCTTCATCGAATCCGCTGCCGTCACCGCGAAACTGCAATCGACGCTGCATCTTTTCGACCTGATCGTCGGCACCGAAGAGGAATTCCACATCGCTGGCGGTTCCACCGACACGATCAAGGCTCTGCGCGCGGTGCGGGCGGTCAGCAAGGCAACCCTCGTCTGCAAGCGCGGGCCGATGGGTGCCGTTGCCTTCACCGGGGACATTCCGGACAGCCTCGATGAAGGCGAAGCCGGCCCCGGCTTTCCGATCGAGGTCTTCAACGTCCTCGGCGCCGGCGACGGCTTCATGTCCGGTCTGCTGAAAGGTTGGCTCGATGATGAACCCTGGCCGGTCGCGCTCAAATACGCCAACGCCTGCGGGGCCTTCGCCGTCTCGCGCCACGGCTGCGCGCCCGCCTATCCGTCCTGGGAAGAGCTGCAGTTCTTCTTCAAGCGCGGCGTCGTGACGAAAGCGCTGCGCAAGGATCAGCCCTTGGAACAGATCCACTGGTCCACCAATCGCACCGGCGACTGGCCGACCATGCGCGTCTTCGCCTTCGACCACCGCATGCAGTTGGAGAACCTGCCCGGCGCCGACGCGAAGAAGATCGGCGCGTTCAAGGAGTTGTGCCTGAAAGCTGCGACCAAAGTGCAGGATGGTCGGTCGGGCTACGGCATTCTCTGCGACAGCCGCCTTGGCCGCGATGCGCTCTATGCGGCGGCCGAGACCGGCCTCTGGATCGGGCGGCCGGCCGAATGGCCGGGATCGCGCCCGCTGACGCTGGAGCCGGAGCTTGGGGCCGACTACGGCGGCCTCGGCGAATGGCCGCTCTGCCATGTCGTGAAGGTCCTGTGTTTCTACCACCCCGACGACAGCGCCGAGATGAAGGCGGACCAGGAGGCGACCGTCACCCGCCTCTTCGAGGCCGCCCGGCGCAATCGTCTGGAATTCCTCCTGGAGGTGATCCCCTCGAAAGCCGGTCCGGTCGACGACCAGACGACGGCGACGGTGATCCAGCACTTCTACGACATCGGCATCTTCCCCGATTGGTGGAAGCTTGAACCGATGCAGACCGAGGCCGGCTGGCAGGCCGCCTGCGACGCGATCACCCGGAACGACCCGTATACCCGCGGCATCGTCGTGCTGGGTCTCGGCGAAAGCGAGGAGCTTCTGGCCAAGTCCTTCGAGAAGGCCGCGAAGTTCTATCTGGTCAAGGGTTTCGCCGTCGGCCGCACGATCTTTGCCGAGGCGGCCGCAGGCTACATGACGGGCAAGGTCACGGGCGACCAGGCGGTCGCCGACATGGCAGCGAAATACGCGCAGCTCTGCTCCGTCTGGGATGCAGCGCGCGCGAAAGCGAAAGGGTAGACCGATGGCAACGATCCGGCTGACCGCCGCTCAGGCGATGGTGCGCTATCTCGCGGCGCAGAAGAACGAGGATGGCGAGACCTTCCTGGCAGGAATCTGGGCGATCTTCGGTCACGGCAACGTCGCCGGACTGGGCGAGGCTCTGCAGGGCATGCAGGACCGCCTGCCAACCTATCGCGGCCAGAACGAACAGAGCATGGCCCACGCGGCGATCGCCTATTCCAAGCAGCTTGGCCGGCGCCGGGCGATGGCGGTGAGCTCCTCCATCGGGCCGGGCGCGCTGAACATGGTCACGGCGGCGGGCCTTGCCCATGTCAACCGCCTGCCGGTCCTCTTCGTTCCGGGCGATGTCTTCGCCAATCGTGGCCCCGATCCGGTGCTGCAGCAGGTCGAGGATTTCGGCGATGGCACGGTCAGTGCCAACGACTGCTTCCGCCCGGTCAGCCGCTATTTCGACCGCATCACCCGACCCGAGCAGCTTCTGACCGCCCTGCCCCGCGCCATGCGCGTGATGACTGATCCGGCTGAATGCGGCCCAGTGACGCTCGCCTTCTGCCAGGACGTCCAAGCCGAGGCCTATGACTGGCCCGAAGCCTTCTTCGAGGAAAAGGTCTGGCGGCTGCGCCGCGTGCAGGCCGACCCGGCCGAGGTCGAGGCCGTCGCCGCCCTCATCAAGGGTGCGAAACACCCGGTCATCGTGGCGGGCGGCGGCGTGCACTACGCCTTCGCCACCGACGCGCTGAGGAGCTTCGCCGAGGCACACACCATCCCCGTGGTCGAAACGCAGGCCGGCAAGTCGGCGCTGCCGTGGGACCACCCGCTTAACCTCGGTCCCGTCGGCGTGACCGGTGCCAGCAGCGCCAATGAGGTCTGCGCCAAGGCCGATGTGGTGATCGGCGTCGGCACCCGGTTCCAGGACTTCACCACCGGATCGTGGGCGCTCTTCAAGGCGCCGGGGCGGCGCCTCGTCAGCCTCAACGTGCAGGCCTACGACGCGATGAAGCACGGGGCCGAGCCGCTTTGCGCCGATGCGGTCGCCGGCCTCGCGGCGCTGGGAAAGGCGCTTGGCGCCACGTCCTTCGCCGCGCCGCAGGCAAAGCTGAAGACCGACTGGTTCGCTGCCGTCGATCCGCTCTGCGCCGCACCGAAGGACGGGAACGCCCTGCCAACCGACCAGCAGGTCATCGGCGCGGTGCAGCGCGCGAGCGGCCCCGACACCGTCGTGATGTGCGCGGCCGGCACCATGCCGGGCGAGTTGCACAAGCTCTGGAAATCCACGCGGCCGATGTCCTACCACATGGAATACGGCTTTTCCTGCATGGGCTACGAGGTTGCCGGCGCGATGGGCATCAAGATGGCCCAGCCCCACCGCGACGTGGTCTGCATGGTGGGCGACGGCAGCTACATGATGATGAATTCCGAGATGGCGACCGCCGCCATGCTCGGCGTCAGCTTCACCACCGTCATCACCGACAACCGCGGCTTTGGCTGCATCAACCGGTTGCAGATGGGCACCGGCGGGGCCGAGTTCAACAACCTCTACGCCCATGCACGGGTCGAGCAGCAGCCGCAGATCGACTTCGCCGCCCATGCCGCGGCCCTCGGGGCGACGGCGGTCAAGGCGGGCTCCATCGCCGAGCTCGAAACCGCGCTCGCCAAGCGGTCCGGCATCGCCGGCCCCTATGTCATCGTCATCGAAACCGACCCCTACCCCTCGACGCCGCATGGCGGCCACTGGTGGGATGTCGCGGTTCCCGAAGTCTCCACCCGCCAGCAAGTGACCAAGGCGCGCGCGACCTACGAAACGAAACTCAAGGACCAGGTTCATTCATGATCCGCTTCGGCACCAATCCCATCGCATGGGCAAACGACGACGACCAGACCATCGGGGCCGACATCCCGACGGCGCGCATTCTTGACGAGGCGGGCCGCCAGATCGGTTTCGACGGCATCGAGAACGGCCACCGCTGGCCGGACGAGCCGGAAGCCCTGCGCGCACTTCTGGCGGAATACGGGCTCAAGTTCATCTCGGGCTGGTATTCGACCAATCTCCTCGTCCAGTCGGTCGAGGACGAGATCAAGGCCGTGCAGCACCACCTGGCGAAGCTGAAGCACAACGGCTGCGCGGTCTGCATTGTCTGCGAGACCTCGAACGCCATCCACGGCGCGGCCGACACGCCGGTCAATGACCGCCCGCACCTGACACCTGCGGAAATGAAGGATTTCGGCGCGAAGCTGGAGGCGTTCGCCACCTACCTCGCCTCGGAAGGCGTCACGCTTGTCTACCACCACCACATGGGCACGATCGTCGAAAGCCCCGAGGACATCGACGCGCTGATGGCCGCCACCGGACCTGCCACGAAGCTTCTCTTCGATGCGGGTCACTGCTATTTCGGCGGCGGAGATCCCGAGAAGGTGCTGAGCAAGCACATCGGCCGCGTGCGCCATTTCCACGCCAAGAACGTCCGGCCCGACGTGGCCAGGAAGGTCCGCGCCGAGGGGTGGTCCTTTCTCAAGGGCGTGGTCAACGGGGTCTTCACCGTGCCGGGCGACCAGGAGGGCGCGGTCGATTTCGGCCCGCTGCTGAAGATCCTCGCCGCGAACGGATATGACGGCTGGATCGTGATCGAGGCGGAACAAGACCCCAAGGTCCGCAATCCGCTTCTGTACCAGACCCTCGGCCTCGCGACGCTCAAGCGCCTCTCGAAAGACGCAGGCCTGATCTGAACACCGTAAGGGCCGGGGACCGCTCCGGCCGTTGCCGCCCCAATCGGGGCCGACGACTGACGATCTCACGTTCGGCACCCGCAACAGATGCGTGGGCTACATCCCGAACGCAGACCCGAACGTGGCGCCAGCGTTCCCGAAGATGTCCGCGCCTCGGCCGGTCCGATCCCTGAGAAGCGCGCTGGCGGAGC
>JBNKFC010000218.1:0-3962 GCA_050289105.1 Paracoccaceae bacterium
CGTCACGCCCGCCATGCCGATCCTCCTGCCAAACCGCGCTGCAACGCTATCCCGCAGGCCCGGCGTTTTCCAGACCGGCTCAGCCGATCTGGCCGCGGCGGATGATCCGGGCGGCAAGGTCGTCATAGGCGGCTCGCCAGGCGGCCTCGACCTCGGCGGTGAAGTCCGGTCCCAACTCGGCGCCGAGCGTCTCGATCAGCGCCTCGCCCATCGGCGCGAAGTGCTGTGCCTTCACCCCGATCAGCGCATGTCCCCGGCCCAGCTCGGCGAAGCGGTCGCCCAGCGCGTCGGGCGAGTCGATATTGCGGATGATCGTGCCGAGCGTCGTCATGAACTTCATCCCCTGCCCCGCGAGATCGTCGCGGAAGAGCGACCTGAGCTCCGGCGCGCGGCGAAACAGCGCCTCGTAGAATGCCATCGACGCGGGTTCGAGCCGATGGCGCAGATTCTCGAAACTCGCGCGGACCAGATCCGCCTGACGGGCGTTCAGCGTCATTTTCCGCTCCTTTCGATTTGAATCGGCATCAAGGCTGAGCCGCAAGGCCACGGGGCGCCTTGATCCACCTCAATTCCCGGGCATCATCTGACCCAATGGACAAGGAGGCGCGCGTGACCGGCGAAGATATCATCGAACTGCTGGACCTTGCCCCGCATCCCGAGGGCGGTTGGTACCGCCAGACATGGGTTGCTGAGGGTCCGGGAAGGCCCGCCGGGACCTGCATCTATTTCCTGCTGAAAGCGGGCGAGCGCAGCCACTGGCACCGTGTCGATAGCGCCGAAATTTGGCACTTTTATGCCGGGGCGCCCCTCATTCTTTCGATTTCAGAAACAGAAACGGGACCAGCGCGCGACAATACCCTTGGAGCCGATCTATTGTCCGGGGAGCGGCCGCAAGTGATCGTCCCGCCCCTTCACTGGCAGGCGGCTTGCACGACCGGCGACTGGACGCTTGTGGGCTGCACCGTTTCGCCCGGCTTCCAGTTCGAGGGGTTCGAACTGGCGCCCGACGGATTCGACATTCCCCCGGAATGAGCGTCCTCGCGCGGCCGCGCGCTGGAGTCCGCGCACGAGATGGCTTGCCGTCCATCGCATCCGGCGAGATCATCGCTGAATGAGCGACCACCGAACCTTCCTCTCCACCCTTCCCGCCGCCGAAAAGGCAGCGTTGACGGAGGCGAGCGACCGCGCTGGCCTTCTTCATCTGGCCGGACATGCGTCGCTGATCCTCCTGTGCGGTGCGCTCATCGCCGCCCGGGTTCCGCTCTGGCCGCTTCTTCTGCCGGTGCAGGGCGTGCTTCTCATCTTCCTGTTCACGCTGGAGCACGAATGCACCCATCGCACGCCATTCCGCTCACAGGCTCTATGCGATTGGACGGGGCGTCTCTGCGGGTTCCTCATTTTCCTGCCGTTCGAGTGGTTCCGCTACTTCCACCTCGCCCATCATCGCTTCACCAACCTGCCAGGGCAGGACCCGGAGTTGGAGAGCGCCAAGCCTGAAACCCGCACCGATTGGCTGATCCATGTCTCCGGCCTGCCGGTCTGGCGGGGCAATCTGCGGCTTCTCTGCAACCTGGCACGCGGCAGGGAACGGGCCGCCTACCTGCCGGACCGCGCCCTGCCGCGGATGGAGCGCGAGGCGCGGATCATGATTGCCCTCTACGCGCTCGGGGCTTTGTCGCTCGTCTGGTCGCCCCTGCTGCTCTGGGTCTGGCTGGTGCCCCTTTTGCTCGGCCAGCCTTTCTTGCGGCTCTACCTTCTGGCGGAACACGGCGACTGCCCGCGCGTCGCGAACATGTTCGAGAACACCCGCACAACGTTCACCAACCGGACCTTGCGCTTTCTGGCCTGGAACATGCCCTATCACGTCGAGCATCACGTCTTTCCGACGGTTCCGTTCCACCGCCTGCCCGAGCTTCACCGGCTGATCCGGGATCACCTGAGGATCACCGCCGACGGATATGCCGCTTTCACCCGCGACTACCTCGCCCGGCGACGCTGAGGCGGCGGCAAGGCGGGAATGTAGGGGATACAATCTTCGCATGGTGCGTTCCTGGGCGTTGGTCTAAGCAGACGCGACGCTGATCCTTTGGAACATCATGGCCGAACAGACCGCCCCCGTCATACCGAACGAGGATAGCTCGCAGGGCTTCGGCTTTGCGCTGGCCGCCTACTTTCTGTGGGGCTTTCTGCCGGTCTACATGAAGGCGCTGGCGCATATTCCGCCGGTAGAGATCATTGCCCACCGCGTGCTCTGGTCGGTCCCGATCGCCGGGGTCGTGCTGGCTGCGACGGGCCGCACGGCCGACCTGCGCCATGCAATCGTGTCACCGCGCATGTTGGGCATGGCGGCGCTGACGGCCGCGCTCGTCTCGCTCAACTGGGGGATTTATGTCTGGGCCATCGGCTCGGGCCATGCGCTCGACGCCGCGCTCGGTTACTATATCAACCCGCTCTTCTCGATCTTCCTCGGTGCGGTTCTGCTGCGTGAACGGCTTGCCCCCGCGCAATGGCTGGCCATCGGCCTTGCCGCCGTTGCGGTCGCGATCCTGACGGCCGAGGCAGGGCGGCTGCCGGTCGTCGCACTTGGACTGACGCTGACCTGGGGCGCCTATGCCTTCCTGAAGAAATGGCTGCCCATCGGCCCCAATCAGGGATTTCTGCTGGAGGTGCTGCTGCTCACGCCGGCGGCACTTGCCTACATCATCCATCTCGACCGGACCGGCACAAGCCATTTCCTTGATGGCGTCGCCTTCGACAACTGGATGCTTCTCGGCTGCGGCGTAGTGACGGCCGTGCCGCTGATCCTCTATGCGAACGGGGCGAAAAGGCTGAAGCTCTCGACCATCGCGATCATGCAATACATCGCGCCGACGATGATCTTCCTGACCGCCGTCTTCGTCTTCGGAGAGGCGTTCGGCGCGGCGCGCGCGGTTGCCTTCCCGCTGATCTGGGCGGCGCTTGTCCTCTACACCTGGTCGATGGTGCGGCAGGCGCGCGCGGCGGGACGCTAGGTCAGCCGAAGCGCGCCGGGCGATAGGGCGCGAGCAGCGGCGCCTCGGGCCCGCCCGCCAGTTCTTCCGCGGCCAGGGATCCGATCAGCGCAGCGAGGGTCGCTCCGCTGTGCATGACCGCGAGATAGAGCCCCTCGACCGCCGTTGCCCCCACGACGGGAAGCCCGTCGCCGGGAACCGGCCGGAACGCGCGGACGACGTTTTCCCAGTGGAGGTCGGCCGCCGGCAGGATCGCCCGTAGCCGCTTGAGAGCCGCCTCGGCCAGCACCTCGGGCGTGTCGGCGATGTCGCTTGCCGCGTCGCTCTGGTGGCTCGCCGATGTTGGCGCGAGGATGCGGCCGTCGGGCTCCTGACGAAGTTCCTGCTCGGGACTGGCGAGGACGTGGCGGATGATCGGGGCGACCGGATTCGTGCGCAGCAGGAGCGCCGGTCGGCGGAGCATCGGCAGGGCCACGCCGAGGTCGGAGACGAGGGCGGCGCTGCCGATCCCGGCGGCGACGACGATCCGGTCGGCCTCGAGCACGCCATCGGGCGTTTGCAGCCCGCTCACCCTTCCACCCCTGAGCTGTATGGACGTTCCCGGCAGGCCGAAACAGAATCGCGCGCCGTGTCGCGCAGCCCCCGAAAGCAGCCGCCGCGTTAGATCGGCCAGATCGACGACACCTTCGGTGGGAAAATACAGCGCCTCTTCGGGGGCATCCGCCACGCCCGGCTCCAGCCGGCTGACCTCAGACCGGGTGATGCGGCGGTGGGGATAGCCTATCTCCGCCAGGGCCGCCGTCATCGCGTCGAGCGCATCGCCCGCCACCTCCCAGCTGATCGCGCCGGGCCATGTGACACCGGTCGGCCCGAGATCCGTCTCAAGGGCGTGGAACGCCTCCATCGCGGCGACCCGCAGGTGGAAGTGATGCGCATCCGCGTAGAAGTTGGCGTTGATCCAGCCGAACGAGC